>NZ_DHEI01000165.1:0-32669 GCF_002399805.1 Flavobacterium sp. UBA4854 | reverse complement strand
CGAGCCCAAGAGGGGGAGCAAAAAAGACTATCAGAAATGATGGTCTTTTTTTTTGCCCAAATTCCAATATTATTAGGACTGGTTATTTAACCGCAAAGGGCGCAAAGATTTAACGCAGAGAGCGCTAAGTTTTTTTTATCCGAGACTTAATAGGAATCTATAAAAAGAGATCGCAAAGGTTGCCAATCTTTGTCGATATGCGAGTGTGATCCTTCGTTCCTCAGGATGACAAACTGTACGCATTAACACAATCTTGTCATCCTGAGGAACGAAGGATCGCACTAGAAACTCTACAAAGCATTTCGCCAATCTTTGTCGATACGCGAGTGTGATCCTTCGTTCCTCAAGATGACAAACTGTAGGTAAAACAAAAAAATCGCAAAACTTTATAAACACAAAGCTTTACGAACTTAATCTTTAGATTTATCTCAAAATAAACTTTGCGAACTTTGCGTAAACCTTAGCGCTCTCTGCGGTAAAAAAAACTTCACATAATAAAGAAAGACAAACTGTAGGTAAAACAAAAAAAATCGCAAAGCTATATCTACACAAAGCTTTGCGAACTTAATCTTTAGATTTTGGCTAAACTCCACATTAAAATAGCTTTGTGCTCTTTGCGTAAAACCTTAGCGCTCTTTGCGGTTAAAAAAAACACACAAAGAAAACCCTATTTCATAGTCAAAGTTTCACTCTTAAACCTTTTCATTAAAGTATTGGCTTTTTCATCTTCGTTTATTGCTTTTAAGGACTGGGCGTATCTATAATAATAAATAACTTCTAGATTGGGCGATTCTTCAAACAGCTGCGCATAATAACCTACTGCTTCCTTCAAATTTCCTTCAAAATACAGTCGGTCGGCGACTTTTTTTAGCATGTCGGTAGATTTATATCCTTTATCAATAACTTTTGCGTATGTGTTGACTACATCGACTTTTACGTATTTTGAACTTATAGATGCAGGAGCTGTAATTTCTACCTTTACAGGTTCTAAAGAAGCAGATGCGCTTGCAACAGTTGTTTTGGCCTCTATGGCATTTGGAGCTACTTTAGGTTTTCTTTTTACGTAATTCGGAATTACTGTTCTAGTATTATTAGGCCCAAGATCGTAAGTGTCGACCATGTCCAATTTTGAAACTTGGTAAGTAATAATTCTACCTCCAAATAACTTATTTATTCTTTCTTCTACATAATACGATTGTATTACAAAATCGCTATTATTAGCAAGACTATCCGTCAATAATGTCGTTTTTCCTGTTACTGGCGAAGCGGAGGCATGGTTGGTGCGCTGGGCAAAACAGCCGAGAGAAAATACGAACGCAAGTGTACATAAAATTGCTTCATACTTTTTCATGATTTTTTGGAATAAAATTAGATGCCCCAATTAAAAAACTCAGACCAAAGTTACTGATTTTCTTTTACTTAGCTTTACACACACCATGAATTACTTAGAAAGCCGATGAAGTACTTCTTTTTACGCATTTATCATTTGAACGCAGGCTTTTTGTATTTCTTCGTCTGAAAATGGTTCTAGCGCTTTTGCCAACATTTTGCTCGTTCTAATGCAACTTAACATTTTAATTCTCAGCGGAAGACTATTTCCTGGCTCAGTCTCAAGAAGATGCTCAAAAATCTCGGTTAAGTATTCTGGATGGCTTTTAAATTCTCCGTCGAAACAAATATCTGATACCAATCTAGCTACCGATTCTATTATTTTGTTCTCATTTGCATTGCTTTCGTTTTCTGTTTTCATGGCGTTTATTTATGGTTTTGGTTATGAATAATTATTGTACGAAAAATTGTATTTTTGTTTCGGCTAAATAAACGATAGAATACTTTCTAACAAAACATCTGGTTTGGTAATTCACCAAAAAAGATAGTCTTTCACCAATATCTTAATTTTTAAGGATTTTTAATATCTTTGAAGTATGAGCACAGCAACAAAACCAAAACATATCGGGAGAAACATAAGCCGCATTCGTGAGCTTAGAGGAATGAAACAAGAAGCACTTGCCATTGCTATTGGCATGAGCCAACAGACGATTTCTAATATTGAAGGAAGCGAAACCGTTGACGATGAAAAACTAAATGTCATTGCAACAGCTTTAGGAGTTTCAACTGAAGCAATTAAGAATTTTTCTGATGAAGCAGTTTTAAATATTATTGGGAATACCTATCATGTTGATAATTCTTCAGCAATAAATTATGTATGCACATTTAATCCTTTGGATAAATTAATACAGGCTCATGAGGAACAAATAAAACTTTATGAGCGTTTGGTTCAGGCTGAAAAGGATAAAGTGGAGTATTTGGAGAGGTTGATGAAGGGGAAATGATTTGAAACACAATTAAACCTGCAATATTCTTGCTTTCAATTGTTTTTTGTAAATTTGCATCATTATGAAAGATATTTCTAACACATCCGAAAGAGTACAATTTGCTTTAAAGCAAATGAGTAAAGTTATGCCTTCTGTAAAGAAGCAAGTGGCTGTATATGAAAGAAATATAGCTTTAGGAAAAAATCAAAAAAATCCTCCAGTAGCTCCTCAATTTAAGAATGTCTAAACCTGTTTTGACAGTCATTGCTGGATGCAATGGCTCTGGAAAATCTACTTTTTCTAAAGTACTTTCTCCTGAAAAATTTACTCCCTTTGATTACGATTTCTATTTTTTAAAATTTTACAACTCTTTATTCGATTCAGACATAAGAGAAGAGATGGCTCATAGCTTAGCATTTAATGAATTGGAACATCAAATTAAAACAGCTATTGCCAATAAATCTAGTTTTTGTTATGAAACTAATTTCAATTCAACTCCTCTTCACTGGCCTGATATTTTTAAAAATAACGGATATGATTTACAACTTATTTTTCTATGCCTAAATTCAATTCAAGAGGCAAAGAAAAGAGTTGCTATTCGTGTAGAAAATGGAGGGCACTTTGTTCCAGAAAATGAAATTGAAAGACGCTATCAAGATGGATATAATAATCTCAATAAATTCTTCGGTCATTTTGATTATGTTGACATATATGATTCTTCTGCATATAATGAACAACCTTCTTATGTATTATCAATCGAATCAGGAAAAATTCAATCAATAAATTATGTGCCAGATTATTTAAAGGATTTGATACCTAATATAATTCCATAAAAATCAAAAAAAGCGCCACAATCCAAAGATTACGGCGCTTTTCCATTTTTAAACTCTAGGTTAATTAAACCCCCAATTTCTTAGCAATTTCAGCAGGAATTCCTCCTTTGTTTACTAGTAATGCAGTAGTTTTATATTTTACGAAGTTCTTAGTTACAAACAAGAAACCTTTGTAGTCGTTTGTTTCTCCCCAAGAATTTTTTACAATATAGTATTCTTTTCCAGTTTGATCTTTTGCAAGACCAATAATGTGCATTCCGTGGTCGTCTGTTGTAGTGTAGTTATCAAACGCAGCCTGACGCATTTCTGGAGTAATTTCTGGTTCTGCTTTTGGTCCGTTAAACATGTCTGCTTTTTCTTCAGCCGTCATGTCGTCGAATTTTTTAGATGCTACATAAGCTACACCGTTTTTCCAGCTAAAGCTTTTCTCGCTCACATCTGTTGCCCAAGCTACAGTGTATCCTTTTTTAAGTGCATTGTCGATAACGTCTGTCATATCGTTCAATTTTACGTTGTAAACTTGATCCAATGACCAGTTGTCTGGCACCATCATAGTTGTTTTTTGGTAGTAAGGAGCGTTTGTAAAAGATGACATTTCTACATAATCATCTGGGTTAATTCCTACTACTTCTTTAGCAAAAGATTGTGGCGTGTAGTTTTTTCCTTTGTATGTAAAGTTATCTGGCACTTTTCCTAAATAAGAATCAATAACTGCTGCATACGCTTTTTGCCAGTTTGGAGTCAATTCTCCGTTCGGGTTTTTTACCACTGCTGTAAGAACACCTTCCATAAGAGCGCCCATTTCAGCAAATTTGTTTTTGTCTGTTCCGTAGTTTAATCCTGTGTAAACTTCTCTAGGCACAGTTCCATATTTTTTATACATATTAATTACATCGTGAAGAGCTCCTCCGTCTCCAAGTGTAATTGCTCCGTGCATACGAACATAGTTTACTCCTTTTTCTACATATACGTTTCTTGCAGAATAAATTTGAGATAGCTCAACTGGCTGTTTTCCTAAACGAATCATTTCTGACTCTAAGAATGAGTTTGTTGAGTAGCTCCAGCAAGTTCCAGATGATCCTTGAGATTTTACAGATGTTGTACCTAGGTTAATTACTTCTGTGAATTTGAAGTTTTCTTTACTTTTGTCGCTTGCATTTAGTTTAAGTGAATTTACTAAAATGTCTTGCGCAAAGCAGCCTGCAGTTCCAGCCAAAAATACTGAAGCAGCAAACACTGATTTGAATGAAAATGTATTCATAATTTATGTTTAAGATTTAACAAAATTAGTCTTCAATGTTTCCAATTTGTTACAAAACAATTAAATATTATACAATTTGTGTAATCTTAAATTGTTAATATTTTCTTAACGGCATAAATTATTAAGTTATTTAACACAAAAAGCCTCTATAACGCATTATTGAGGCTTTTTGTGTGTAGTATTTTATAAATTAACTTCTTACAAGTTTTTTTGCTTCAAAATTTATCGCATCCAGTTGCTTCCAAAAACGATATAGTATGCCCAATCTTCTGGTCCTTTGGCAACGTCTATTCCCATTCGGAGTTTAAATTTTCTGGCAATTAGGTATCTAAAACCACTTCCGTAACTGTAAACGACAGGTTTTGCAAAAGCTTGATCCCAATCGTTAAAGGCGCTTGCGAGACCTCCGTAGCCCATAAGGCTCCATCTTCGATACAAATCCCATCTAAACTCGAGTTCAGATACAATACTGGTTTTTCCCATATAACGGGCAGCGGGAATTCCTCGCATATTAATTCCTGGCTGTAAATAAAAAGGCGGACTCCCCAACGCCTGTTCTCCTTCAATCCTGAGCCCACCAATTAAGGTTTTCGCCAACGGATAATATCCTATTGCCGATAAATTTATTCGCCATGCCTGGTAATCGCTACCAATTGCCTTGTCTGACCAGAAAAAATCGGACTGAATTCTTACTCCTTTATCTGGTGTAAATATATTGTCACGTCCGTCAAACTGCAGCGCAAGTCCCAACTGGCTTATGGTGCTCTTAATGTCTTTAGGGTCTACAAATGGCGGCGGAAGATTAAAATCGGGCAGGTTTATCTTGGAGTTTAAAAATAGATATTGCGGTCCTGCACTCCATTTTGCATTTTTAAACTGTTTGAGCCATTGCGTATAAAAAATAGTCGATTTAAAGTTGAGTTTAAATTCTTCATCATTATGATTGGGAAGATTATTGGCGTAAAATGATAAATTCATATCGCCATAAGCGGCAAAACCACGATACAATATTTTAGATTTTACCAATGTTGCAGAACGAAAGGCACCTGCCATCCAGCTTTTATTTGCAGTGTACATTCCTAATCCTCCAGTTATATCTGGATTTACAAGGCGTTTGGTTCCGTCTTCTTCAATAACAGGCGGACGCTTTTTTAAGAAAACCGGTGCGACTGCACCTCCAAATCCTCCCAGCGCAGGTTCTGTAACAATGGTAGGCACAACTAAGAATCCGTTGGCATAGATAAGAAAGTCACTCAAATCGAAAGCTCCATCTAGAGAATCTTTAAAAACTACTTGGTGTTTTTGCGCGCTTAAAACATTAAACGATAAGATAATCCAAACCAAAAATAGAATGCTTTTTTGTGTCGGTTTTTTGTTTTTCATATAAGATTTTTATCGTTTATATTTAAAATTTCACCTCATCTACAAAACCCGAAATTCTTAATTAAGAAATTATTTTTTCTTGAAACTGAAAACATGTGCCAACGTAATAAAAAAGGTATTTCCTTGAAATCTATTTTCAGCATTGACTTCTCCAACCCATCTAAAACCTGCCGATGTCATACAGCCAATGTGCAGATAATTAATCTCTGCGCCAAGTCCTGCAACTTTATCTTTGTCTGGTTCAATAACAAGAATGCTTCCTACTGGAATCTTGTCTTCAGAAACTTTGTATTGCAGATAGTAAATTAAACCCGCATTGAGTATGCCTTTTGGAGCGGTTTTTTCGGCATTCATGCAATAAAAAGTTTTTCCTAAACCTCCTTCAATGCTTAAAATATCTCCTGTTTTTATATCGGTGTCTTTCTTTTTTCCGTTGATTTCATAAGAGGCTAAAGCCGAAAAATGAAATGTTTTCTTATCATTAAAAAACAATGTAGTTCCTGCAGAGAATTCGTTCATAAACATTCCTAAACCGCTATTGTTACTTCCGCCAAGTTCATATTTACCGGTGGGCAAATACAATTGGTAACCAAATACAAAATCGGCTCTTTTGTTATGCCAGCCTAACTGAATGGGCTGTATATACATATCTGTAAAAGCAAAATCGCTTTTAGAATCGATGTAACTTCCTTGAATTGTGTTAGAAGCGCCAGCTATCAGAATTGTGGCTCCATAATTGGCTCCCAAAATTTTAAAATCGCTTACATAGTTAGCTCCAATACCTGTTATAAACATGGTAAGATCTGGATTGCCAACTTTGTCTCCGTTAGAATCTCTTAAAGAAGATGCGCTATAAATATAACCTGGAATATATACACTGAGTGTGTTTTCTGGTGATTGAGTTCCCGATTGAAGTCCCATTGACCCCAAAATATGCCCACCTTTTAACTGGGCATTACCACAAAAAGCAATCAATAGCAATGTTGCTGTTAAAACCGATTGCGCTAGTTTTTTCGGATTACTAATTTTTGCCTTCATAATGAAATATTTTGAATGAATTACGGCGTTGTAACAGGCATCAAATAATTATTATTGGAGAAAACTTTATTTGAAATAATAGACCTCTGAACGATCCGGATTTATACGAATCGTTTTAAAGTATTCTGAAGGAGATTTTCCCGTGTGTTTTATAAATGCCCTGAAACAAGTTGTTCGAGATTTAAAACCAGAACCCCAAGCCATGCCTTCTAAGGATAAATCTTTCCATTCTGGATCGTTTATTTTCTCTTTAAAATATTCAATCCTTTTAAGATTTACATAATCCTGAAAATGAAGTCCGAATTCAGAATTAATTAAATTGGATAAATGGTGCACAGATATTCCTGTTTCTTCAGCCAAATCTCTTATTACAAAATCCTTTTTTAAGAATAAACTTTTAGAGTTTAATTCGTAATCTAGTTTCATAAGGTATTCCTCCCTTTTTTCGAGAGTCAGTTCGTTTGCAATTGGAAGCGTACTTTTTGTTTCTTTCGCTTTTACTACTACTGTATTGTCTATAACAAAATCGAATGTTTCTTCTTCGTCATGAAAGATTTGCGGTTTGAAATAAAGCCAACCAACGGTAAAAAACAATACAGAAGAAAGAAGAATATAACATGAAAGATCTGTTGGCTCTACTTTTTGCAATAAAAAATGATGAACAAAAAGTGCCGAAAATAAAACCAAAATCATGAGATTGTATACTCTAATCCAATTAATTACTTTAATATGATGAAATTGGTTTCCTGCAAATTTTTTCAGATCATAGTTTAAAATCAACATGGTTTGAAAAAAGACATAGAAAAGCCAAATCGTCAGTGTTAAAACAGAAAATGGATTTTTGATTAATCCTGCAATGTAATGAACCGCTTTTATATTAGTATAACTTCCGACATAAACAACCAGCGTTAAAAAGAAATAAATGCCAAATGGCACAAAATGCAACCAATCGTATTTTCTGAAACTTTTATTTAATGATAAAATGTTTCTAACGTACAAAAATGAGCAAGGAGCGGTTAAAAATATAAACGCTTTTGTAATGGTAAATAGATCTGGAAAATCTTTAAATAAGTTGGCCGACAAATAAAAATTGTAGATACTTACTACCGCAAGACTCAATAAAAACATTCCTAAAAAGAAACTCTTTGAATAGTTTTTTCTGGAAAATAAAACCATAATTGAAGTTGCCAGACCTGCAATTGTGGCTACGAAAAAGAAAAGTGAGAGTAATATATCGATCATTTTTTTAAGCTTAATTAGTGAATGGTTTTCTTAAAATCTTAAAAATAGAATGCGAGAAGGGGCGTGTAGCATAAAATTGTACTTGCCGAAGCTTGGCAAGTACAATATTTATTTCTGCTTTAATTATTTTTTAACTGTTCCCGGAGGGAAATCGGCTAGTATTTTTTTAATTGCATCGTTGATGAATTGTTCTGGATTATCTGGCTTGCTGTCAATTTCAGCATTTCCGATTCCTTGCCAAACCAATTTGTCTGTTTTTGTAGATACGATATCTATTACCAATGAGCCGTCAACATAATCGTAAGTATTGAATGTTGTGCTACCGCCACCCATCATGGCGCCGCCGCCCCAATATCCATATGGACGGTACATTCCGCCATAACCATAAAAATTAGTATCGGCTGTCACTTGGGTTTTGTTTTTTAATATCGAAACCGCATTTACTTTTAAATCTGGATTACTCGATTCTGTAAAGCCTTTTGCGAGCATTTCGTTTCGGATTGCTTTTGCAACACGATCAACATTTAACTGATTTACTTGGCCTTGCTGTGCTTTTAAGTCATAAACTGCAAAAGTTTTGTATTCGCTAAAGTTCGCCGCATGATCATAATCAGTTGTAACTTTTACAGTTGGAGAGCAGCTGTAAAACAAACCCAAAAATAAAATTGGGATTATACGAAGACTTGTTCTTTTAATATTCATGTTTTGGTATTTATTAAATTAATAATTAAATCAGTTTAACTCGAATGTATTAAAATCATAAAAATCTTGAACGAAAGGGGCAAAAACATCCAAAGAATCGTCAAAGCACCACAAGTGCCTACTAAACAATTACTTAGATCACTATCAAAGATAAATCATTTTATTTAATTAACAGTATTAAATAAATAAAATCTTACTTTAACCGTGTTTGATTTCTTTTACCGAGATTTTCGTTTTTTTTGTCTATTTAACTTTGTTATAACTATACCTTAAATTTCGGATGCTATTGGCAGTTTACCATGTTTTATCGCTTCTAGCATTTTATTGTAATCCGATTCGTTCTGATCAGCATATAAAACCGAAAATTCTGAAATGGCGTCGGCAAATTTATCTGTATCTCCAATATAACCCGAGATTAGAGAAGGATCTCCTGAACGTGCGTGAGCTCTTGCAAGCGCCCATCCGCAAGCTTTAGCATAATCTGCCAGATTTTTGGGTTTCATAACTTCTAAAACCGGTTTGATTTTAGCATCTCTAAGTTGTCTTATATAGAAAAATCTGTCTTTACTATCGTTTGTCCAACCCAAAAACATATCAGATGCAGACTGCATCAGCTTTTGTCCCATTACAATACGTTCGCCCTGATGAGTGTATTTGCTTTTAATTTTTACATTTTCTTCTATCACACTTTTTCTGGCTTCTTTAAACTGTAAAAAAATAGGTTCGCCTGTAGCAGACATTAGCAAACTAATTCCGCAAAGAGTTCCAACGCTTCCTACACCCACGACCTTAATGACAATATCATGAAGCTTATATCTGCTTAATAAAATCTGCTTCTCTTCTGAAAGAGATTCTATGTATCTTTTATGAATAATTTCTCCTTCTTTAGCAACTTGTTTTTCAAGATCTCCGCTTGGGTGAAATATCAACGGCGGGTCATCTTTTATTCGTGCTCTGGCTCCGTCAAAATAAGTCATCTTTGCAAATTCTTTTTCGTGAGCTGTATATTCTGATGCTTTTTTTATTCTCTTCTGGTCAAACTCTTTCTGTTCTTTATCATGGCCTAATTCAATCATTTCTGCCAGATCAATATCAGCATACCAAATTTGAAGGGCAGATAATTTACTGTAATCCAACATATGCCGTTTGTAACTATCAGCAACATGCCAAGCAAATTCTTTGCAATTTTTATTAGAAAATTTTCGCCACCTTCCTGCAATGACAAAACTTGCTGCCAGTCGTTTTATATCCCATTCCCATGGTCCAGGAAACGTTTCGTCAAAATCATTTATATCAAAAACCAATTTACGTTCGGGAGTGGCGAAACCTCCAAAATTCATTAAATGGCAATCACCGCAAAGCTGTAAATTTATTCCCGATATTGGAGTATGCGCTAAGTCAGCAGCCATAATTGCTGCAGCTCCTCTGTAAAATGCAAAAGGCGATTCCATCATTCTGCTATACCGAATTGGCACTAGACTTTCAACTCTTCCTTCGCTGGTTTTAATTAAAATATCTACCGGATCTTTTCGATTTTTAAAAGAATTCCATTCCTGATGCTTCTCCAAAGGAATTTTCTTTCTAATCGAAGCTCCTTTTTCATAACGTTCTGCCTTTGATGCTATCGGGTTAAATGGGGTTTCGGCTGTATGTTTTGAATCTTCGGTCATAACTTATGGTTTTACTTCACTTCTGTCAAATCGCCCATTTTCCAAGTTTTTTCAAAAAACCCTTTTTCTGGACCATAGAAACGAGCCAATAATTCAAATTTTCCTTTTGGATCTGTCGGAACCCAGTTTGATTCTTTTCCTGCAGGAGCTTTTGCACCAAAATAAATATCTACAGAACCATCGCTATTTTTTTGAAGTCCAGGCGATGTTGAAGCACGGCTAAAATATTTCATATCTTTTATTAAAGCATGCGTTTCACGATCGTAAGCCGTTACAGACCAATATAATTTTACAGGAACATTTGGCGGTAAATGCAATTGATACAATTTTGACCCGTCAAATTCTTGTCCTTTATCGTCTTTAATTGATATCAAATAAAATTGCCCTGCTCCTAAATGTTTTGCGCTAAAATAAGCTATTGAATATGCTATTGCACGTTCGCGAACTGGGTAGTTATTTGGTATTGAATAATTACTGCCAATTGCTTTTACAAAATCTTGTGAAACTGGCAATGCCCATTTTGTCCCTTCGTAAAAAGGGGTTTGAAAAGCATTGTTATATTCGTTATCAATCCAGTTATGAGCATCTTTTATGGCTGCGTTCAAAACCTCTTTTCTTCTTGCATCAGCCTCAAAAGGTTTGCCTTTTTCAATGCCAATTGACTTTAGAAAATCGACCATAACTAAATCTCTTGTAAGCCAAGGTTCGCGCTGTATGAACTGATTTAAGAGTTCGAAAAAATGAAAGTTGTACGGAATTGTATTGCTGAATGGAACTTGCAATAAATCAACAAATTTTGTCGCTGGCGGATTTGCTGCCTGAGAATAAGGATAAATTTTTACTCTTTTTCCATAGTCAATTGCTCTTTTAAGATCATTTGGACTTCCGTTAGTAAGATTGGATCTAAGAATTGCAAAACCAGTATAAGTAGAAGAAGGCATCGGAATATATCCTGCTGGCAATTTATCTTTATAATCGGGCGGCAAAATCAGATATTTTCCTCCTTTTCCTTTGTCCACACCTGCTGGACCAATATCTTCAATTGCAGTTTGCCATCCGTCGTCTAAACTTCCTGTAATTGATGAACTGCCTTCTGCTGGCGGAATTTCTAATACAATTGGACCTTTTCTGGTATCATATAGAGGATTAATATAAACCACATCTGGATTTGGCGTCA
Source organism: Flavobacterium sp. UBA4854 (assembly GCF_002399805.1). NCBI lineage: Bacteria > Pseudomonadati > Bacteroidota > Flavobacteriia > Flavobacteriales > Flavobacteriaceae > Flavobacterium > Flavobacterium sp. UBA4854. The sequence continues at coordinate 21,048 of NZ_DHEI01000165.1, read as the reverse complement.
AGGTTTGATTTTTTGAATTGATTAATCCAGACCAATAAATAATTTCATTAAAATTACCTTTTGCATTGGTTAGACTTTCGTTTAATAATTCAAAATTAACCGCAGGAACTCCCCAAATTACGGCTTCAATTGCACGATTATAAATAATTTGCTCTTGCAGATCTGCTGGTTTAAAAGTACCTGAAACAGATTCTGCAGAAGTAGTTTCTGTTTTTTCTGGCGAAGTTTTATTGCAAGAAATAAATAAAGCAATAAGGAAAAGTGAAAATATTTTGGTCTTCATTTTATACATTATTAAAAATTAAAATGATATTTTCTAAAAACTCTTGCAAAAGATTATTGTGGAAATATAAAGGCTACAACTGCTCTTAATCCCCAATCTGGTCTTATGTTTGAATGTCCAACAACAGGAATTAAAGGCATAACGGCAAATTGCATCGTCTGACCTCCTAATTTTGTAATTGCACCAACATTTGGACTAACGGTAATAAGAGTTGTATTTCCTTCCCAGTTTTGTGTGATCTCTGAAGTGATTCCTAAACTTGCACCGCTTTTATAACTATGCGTTAAGAATATTTGTGTGTAAAACTGATTGAAATCTGCTCTATCTGCATTTCCTGCAACAGACCAAATTTGATTGGCCAAAAAACCTATAGAAAGTCCTTTTCCTTGATGCATAACCAAGACACTTGGTCCAATTCCGAATTTTTCTGTTCCTAAAAGTTTGTCTGTAGCAGTTGGCACTAAAAAAGCAGGACCAACTCCTAAGATGATTCCTTTAGTTTTGGGAGCAAAAAATGCGGTTACGGTGGCATCACTTAAACCAAACTCGTGTGTGTTTTCTCCCGTTACATCCTGCTGATCTACAACTGGAAGAATATAACGAGTAATCAAGTTTAAATTCTCACTTAACTTGAATGGAACAACAGGCTGTATATTGATCTGATATTTTGATCCATTATAAGCGCCAATTCCGTAAGTAAGATTATTTTGCAACGGAACACTAATTAAACTTGCCACAGGATTTGCCATTTTATCGGCAAGTTCTTGTGCACTGTTTCCTGGTTTTGCAGATTCTTCTTGAGCCGAAATTGTAAAAGTGACAAATAACAGCAATATTGCTAGAAAAGAATTTTTCATACGGCTTAAAACTTATTAATTAAAAAACTTCAACTCTTTGCCCCTTTAATCTGCAAACAATTCTTTTTTTTTACTCTGCGAAGACTTTTTTCCAGTCTTTCTGCATATCCACAACATGCCATTTATTTTTTGCAGCAGCATTTAATGAAGCATTATCTTTCTCCTGATATTTATACTCTCTTATTGAATCATTGTGATTTACGAGTAATTGAAAAGATGGATATTTGTTTCCCTGCGAATAAGTTAGCATTGCAATATCTCCTGCTCCGCCTTCATTACCACAAGCAAAAACAGGTCGCTGTCCAATGTGCAATTGAATGCCAACTGGTTTTCCTTCTTTATCATTAAAATGATCTAAAGCCGCTTCTCGCTGTACCGCATTTTTAGCTGCATCATATTTATATTTGAAAGAAGTTCCTACCACTTGGTCTTTTGGAATTCCGTAAAAATCTTGAGATATAGCTCGCACCACTTCTATTGTTCCTCCAGTAACGATATAGGTTTTAAATCCGTTGGCACGGAGATAATTCAGCAATTCTAATTGCGGCTGATAACGTATTTGTTTTACTGGAATATTTTTACCCGGATATTGCGCACTTTTAAAAAAGTCATTCACCGAAGCTTCAAATTCATCTTCAGTCATTCCAGTATGAGTTGCTGCAACCAATTCTATAAGTGCTTTATCGCCTCCTTTTTCAAAAAAGGTTTTATCTTTTTCTATAACCGCTTTAAAAGGTTGTTTTTGCGCCAATTCAGGTTTGGCTTCTACCATTTTTTTTACTCGATAAAAAGCAAATAATTCCTGAACATAAGGCTTTTCGGCCCAAAGTGTGCCGTCATTATCAAAAGTGGCAATTCTACTTTCTGTCGGAATAAAGTCTGGACTTCCTTCTTTGGTTACTTTTTCAACATAAGCGATTATATCTTTCTTTAAAACTCCGTCATTCCAGCTTGGTAGAGGATCACCATTTGCCTCTGTTTGTGTCTGCTTACTTTCTGCTGTAGATGTTGCAGGTTCTGATTTTTTACAAGAAACTAAAAATAAAGTGACAAGAGATAAAATAAATATTCTTTTTTTCATGATACTTTTATTTTATAAAAGAGATTCAGATGGATAATCTGAATCTCTTTTCGTATTTATTTTTTCTTTTTTGAAGCTGCCTCTTCTTCTTCTTTTAACTTAGGTAAAACATTTTTCTCTACATATTTTTGAGCTTTAATGTCTTTCATTGCTTCTTCCATAATAGTATAAGCAGAGAAACTTGGCGGAATTGATCTTGGAGGATATTCTTTAAATGTTTCTGCGAAAACCACAACATCTTGTATTGCTCCATACATTAACTGCACGTGATTCATTTGCCAATCCCAAAAAGTATTAGATGTTATATCTGCTCTTTCAAATGGATCTTGATACAAATTGAAGATCTTTTGTAAACGAAGTTTAGTAAATGGTTCTGCCCAAACTCCCATTGTTCCTCCTAAACGCTGTTCTGCAAAAACATACTTATAATCTCCTTCTCTTAATCCTACCAATAAACCATCATCATCTGTATAGAAGAATTTATCTCTTGCACTTTTTGCTGTTTTGCCTTCTAAAAATTTACTTTGGTCATAACCATCTAAATGCACTTTATAAGTTTTACCATTTGCGCTATAACCTTTTAAAAGTTTATTTACGATATCTGGTTCACCTGCAATTGAAGCGAATGTAGGAATCCAATCATTATGGCTCATTAATTCAGTTGTTACAGTTCCCGGTTTAATATGTCCTGGCCAACGAACAATACAAGGTACTCGGAAAGCTCCATCCCAATTCGTATTTTTTTCTGAACGGAAAGGTGTCATAGCGCCATCAGGCCAAGTATTCATGTGAGGTCCATTATCTGTAGAATACACTACAATTGTATTGTCAGCAATTCCTAAATCGTCTAATGCTTTTAAAATGCTTCCAATAGTTTCATCGTGTTCAATCATACCATCAATATACTCGCTGTCTCCATGCGTATATCTTCCTCTGTGTTCTGCTCTTACGTGTGTACGAAGGTGCATACGAGTAGCATTGAACCAACAGAAAAATGGTTTTCCTGCAGCATTTTGTCTCTTAATAAAGTCGATTGCAGCAGCAGAAGTTTCATCATCAACAGTTTCCATTCTTTTTTTAGTAAGCGCGCCTGTATCTTCAATTTTTTGCTTTCCAACTCTTCCAAAACGAGGATCTGTAGTTGGATCATCAACATTCGTTGCTGTACATTTTAAAACCCCTCTTGGTCCAAATTTTTTCAAATATTCTGGATCTTTTGGATAATCTGGCAATTCTGGCTCTTCTTCTGCATTTAAGTGATACAGATTTCCGAAGAATTCATCAAAACCATTTACAGTTGGCAAACTTTCATTTCGGTCTCCAACGTGGTTTTTACCAAATTGCCCCGTTACATATCCTAAGCTTTTCATAATTCCTCCAACTGAAGGATCTAACTGACTCATTCCCATTGGCGCCCCTGGGAAACCTACTTTTGTAAGACCAGTACGTAGACCGTGTTGCCCGGTTAAAAATGCCGCACGACCAGCAGTACAGCTTTGTTCTCCATAATAATGTAAAAATCTAAGCCCTTCATTGGCTAAACGATCAATATTTGGAGTTGTGTAGCCCATAAGTCCATCACTGTATGCACTTATATTAGTTGTTCCAATATCGTCACCCCAAAGCACCAAAATATTTGGCTTTTTGCTTTGCGCTATAATAGAAACCCCAGAAAAAAATAGTAACACAAATACCTGTAAGGCATTTGAAAATCCGCATTTTAATTTGATTTGTTTCATGATAAAAAAATTCGTTAATGATCTTGTTTATGATATGAGCTTGAAAATCCAAAAAAATAAATGGGAAAATTGCAATCTTTCAAAAAACACTTTCAACCTTAGGTTGCATTTTTTTGATGTGTTTCAAATTCATTTTATTTTAAAATCTGAAACAAAATATTTTTAACTTTTTTTTAAGTATCTCAAATTTAACTAGTAAAAGAGCGAACTATTGAATTTATAAGGCATGAACTTGTTTCATATTATAATATGAAACAAGAAAATTGGAGAATTTGCACCAAAATGTTTCATATTACAAAATGAAACACATCAAAACATCAGATAATTAAGCAGTTAAGTCTTTGGCAAAAAAGTACCAAAAAGAGAGAAATGACCATGTGAATTCTATTTTGCCATCATTATTTTTTAAAGTTTTAGTCAAATGGAACAAAAAAATCTTCTTTTTCAACTAAATTTTTATCAGATTATCAAAATATTACACTATAAAATGTCTAGTAAAAGATAAAAAATCTAACTAGCAAACTAATTTTTAAAAAAAAGGGTTGGTAATAAAAAAGCCGCTTAAAAAATTAAGCGGCTTTTTTTACATATTTTAAGAAATGTTACTCGATTTCAGAAACTCTCATCGTGTTAACCATTCCTCTATCTTTAATTGGCATTGCAGCAAGGTTGATTAAGTAATCTCCTTTTTGTGCATAACCTTTATTGATTGCAATTTGATTTACATCTGTTACAGTGTCATCAGTACTTTCTTCATTATCATAGTAGAAAGATTTAACTCCCCATAATAAATTCAATTGTGTTAAGATTCTTTTGTTTGAAGTAAATACCAAAATATGAGCTGTAGATGGTCTCCAAGCCGAAATTTGAAAAGCTGTATAACCGCTGTTTGTTAAAGTACAAATTGCTTTAGCTTCAATTTCATTTGCTAATAAAGCTGCTTGGTGGCAAACTGTTTTAGTAACAAAACGTTTTGTTTTAATTTGTGGCGTATTTTGTGGAACCTGGATAAGTGGTGAATTCTCAACAGCTTCACAAATTTGAGCCATTCTTTGAATTACTTGTACAGGGTAGTTTCCTGTAGCAGTTTCTCCAGACAACATTACAGCATCAGCACCATCCATTACAGAGTTTGCAACGTCGTTTACTTCTGCTCTTGTTGGAGTTAAACTTGTAATCATTGTTTCCATCATTTGTGTAGCAACGATAACAGGAATTCTAGCTGTTTTAGCTCTTCTGATCAAATCTTTTTGTACCAATGGAACTTCGTGAGCAGGAAGCTCAACACCAAGATCTCCACGAGCAACCATTAAACCATCGCAATATGCTACAATTTTATCCATGTTCTCAAGAGCTTCTGGCATTTCAATTTTAGCAATGATTGGAATTTTTACATCTGAATGTTTAGCAATTAATTCTTGTAAATCTTGTAAATCGCGTGGAGTCTTTACAAATGAAAGTGCGATCCAGTCTACTTTTTGCTCGATTGCGAAAATCGCATCAGCAATATCTTTTTCAGTTAAAGCTGGTAAAGAAATTTTTGTGTTTGGAAGATTAACTCCTTTTTTAGATTTTAATTCTCCACCTTGAATAACTTTAGCAACAACTTCTGTTTTTTTATCTGTAGAAACAATTTCGAAAATAAGTTTACCATCATCAAGCAAAATGCGCTCTCCAACATTTACATCATTTGGGAAATTCTGATATTTCATAAATGCTTTTTTAGCATTTCCGATAATATCCTCTGCTGTTGTAAAAGTAATTTCGTCTCCATCGTGTACAACAGTTCCTTCTTCCATTACACCAACTCTAAGTTTTGGTCCTTGCAAATCTCCTAAGATTGCAGTTGTGTAACCAAACTCTTCGTTTAATCCTCTAATGATGTCGATTTTTTCTTTTACTCCTTCGTAATCTGCATGCGAAAAATTGATTCTAAACACATTAACCCCAGCATCGATCATATCTTTAATGATCTCTCTTGTACTACAAGCGGGCCCAAGTGTAGCAACAATTTTGGTTTTCTTGTTTGTTAGCATTTTTTTTAAAAAATTAGATTGTTTTTTGATTTTATTTTGTCTGTATCAACGGCATAAATAGCCGCAATACTTTCTATTGTGTTTAATTTTTGTTGAATTTCTGAAAAATTAAGCGCCTCTTCGCTATTATCAATTTTCAGGAAAAAATCGACTTTTTTAAATTCAGGAAGTAAATGAATTGTTGTCGAAACCTCACTTGTTTCATTAGAAAACAAATTCTGGAAATCATTTGTACTCACAGAAATGATTTCATTTTTATTCTGAATTAAATTCCAGGAAACAGCCTTTTCTTCATCATAATAATAGAATCTCGAAAAATTTGCTTCACCTTCCTTAGTTTGAGCATGGATCTCGTGTTTGCTCTTACTTAAGTTGATCGGAAGGATTTTATTAATAAAATAAGCCAATCTATAATCTTCTAATGAAGTATGAATTGCCATTAAATAATAATCAATTTCGTCAAATTCGTCTAAATCCAATTTATGAATAGCCATGTCTTGAAAAATCAAGTTGTAAATATACTATTTCTAAACGGAGCATCAACAGTAATGACGCGCTTGTTTTGTTAAATTATAAACGAAAACGTTGTAGACTTGTGATAGTTACAACATTTTTGCAGCTATTTCTTGTCAATTTTCTCTTGAAATGCAAAATAAGCTCTTTGTGATGCTTTTTCTTCTGCTTTCTTTTTTGAAGTTGCACGCGCTCTTGCGACAACTTTATCATCAATGCTCAATTTGACACCAAATAAACGCTGGCCGTCTATGCCATTATCTTCGAAAATGTCATAATGAAAAACTCTTTTTTCTTTCTGACACCATTCGATAACAAGACTTTTATAACTAATAACTTTACCTTCTAGTCGAGCAATATCGACATAAGGAGTTACTACTCTTTTTTGGATGAATTTCTCGCAAAAAGCATAGCCTTTATCTAAATAAATTGCTCCAATTAAAGACTCAAAAATATTACCATGAATGTTTTCTCCAAAGTGCTGAATTGGCACTTTGCTCTCTACAAATTGTACTAAATTTAAATCTTTACCTAACTCGTTCAAATGCTCTCGGCTCACAATTTTCGAACGCATTTTAGTTAAATAACCTTCGTCACCATTTGGAGCTTTATTAAATAAATGTGCAGCAATCACGGCACTTAACATAGCATCTCCTAAAAACTCTAAGCGTTCATAATTTATAGGATGCCCATTTTGATCTAATTTATTTGAAGAGCGATGTGTGAAAGCTCTTCGGTAAAAATCAACATTTGTAGGCGGAAAACCAAGAATTTTCTGAATAGTGTCAAAAAAAATCCCGTCTTCTAGAGAACGGGATTTAGAAAATATTTTTTTGATAATATTCATATACAGAAAATTAATCAGCTAGTTTTTTAAACAATACGCAAGCATTGTGTCCACCAAAACCAAATGTATTACTCATAGCAACATTTACTTCTCTTTTTTGAGGCTTGTTTAGAGTAAGGTTTAAAGATGGGTCAATGTTTTCGTCAACAACTGTATGGTTAATCGTTGGAGGAACAATTCCGTGTTGCATTGCCAAGATAGAAGCAATAGCTTCGATAGCTCCAGCAGCACCAAGTAAATGTCCTGTCATAGATTTTGTAGAGTTGATGTTGATGTTTTTGGCGTGATCTCCAAAAACTTTACTGATTGCTTTTAACTCAGCAACGTCTCCTAATGGAGTAGAAGTTCCATGAGTATTAATATGATCAACCTGATCAGGTGTCATTCCAGCATCTCTCAATGTGTTTTCCATTACTGCGATAACTCCAATCCCTTCTGGATGTGGTGCTGTTAAGTGATAAGCATCTGATGACATTCCGCCACCACCAATTTCACAGTAGATTTTTGCACCTCTAGCTTTAGCATGTTCGTAATCTTCAAGAACCAAAGCTCCTGCTCCTTCTCCTAAAACGAAACCATCTCTAGTTGCATCAAAAGGTCTTGAAGCTGTTTCTGGACTTTCGTTTCTTGTAGATAAAGCATGCATTGAGCTAAATCCTCCCATACCAGCAATTGTAACAGCAGCTTCAGAACCACCAGAAACAATAACATCGCACATTCCTAAACGAATGTAATTGAAAGCATCGATTAACGCATTTGCAGAAGATGCACAAGCAGAAACCGTTGTATAATTTGGTCCCATATACCCGTTACGCATAGAAATATGCGCTGGAGCGATATCGGCAATCATTTTAGGAATAAAGAAAGGATTGAACTTTGGAGTTCCATCACCTTTTGCATAATACAATACTTCATCCTGGAAAGTTTCTAAACCTCCAATTCCTGCTCCCCAGATAACACCAACTCTTTGTTTGTTTACGTTATCATTTGTGATTCCAGCGTCTTTAATAGCTTCATCACTAGCAGCAATTGCATATTGTGCAAACTTATCTAATCTACGAGATTCCTTGCGATCCATGTAATCTTCAATATTGAAGTTTTTTACTTCGCAGGCAAATTTCGTTTTATGTTTCTCGGTATCATAATATGTGATCGGAGCGGCTCCGCTAACTCCATTCACAAGTGCGTTCCAATATTCTTGGATATTATTCCCGATAGGAGTAAGTGCACCTAATCCTGTTACAACAACTCGCCTTAATGCCATAAATATGTGTTTTGTACTTTAAACAAATAAAACCCACGCTTTCTTAACTTATTGTTATTTAAGAGCCATGGGAATTACAATAAAATATATCTTGTTTGATTGAAAATCAATCGAAATTTAAATTTTAAAAAAATAATAACACCCGACTCTTAAAAATTTCAAAAATCAAAAATCAAATTCCAACTGGAATTTGGAATTTCAAAAATTGGTACTTTTAGAAATCGGGTGTGGTATTATTATTTTTTTGCTTCTTCGATATAAGAAATAGCTTGACCTACAGTAGCAATGTTTTCTGCTTGATCGTCTGGAATTTGAATATCAAATTCTTTTTCGAATTCCATAATAAGCTCAACAGTGTCTAATGAGTCAGCTCCTAAATCATTAGTGAAGCTTGCTTCTGTTACAACTTCGTTTTCGTCAACACCTAATTTGTCTACGATAATCGCTTTTACTCTTGATGCAATGTCTGACATAATCTTTAATTTTAGAATTTAATTTGTTGGCAAAAATAAAAAACTTTATTTTAAAACAACTATTTAGTTTATAAATGTGACACTAATTTATAAAATTAATTTCAAGAAAGGTCTTTTAAAGCTATTTATTTTCGATTTTTATTCCGTTTTTTGCAGTCTTAAAACACACAACTTTATGAAAAAAATTATCGTTTTCGCCTCAGGATCAGGAACTAACGCAGAGAACATTATAAAATATTTTTCGAACACCGAAATTGCGAAGGTTGTTTCGGTCTTTACAAATAATGCTTCGGCAAAAGTGATTGAAAGAGCAAAAAATCATCAAATTCCAGTCGAAATCTTCTCAAAAAACGAACTTTTAGAAAGAAACGTACTACAAAAAGTGCAAGAAATCGACCCAGATTTGATAATTTTGGCTGGCTTTCTATTAAAGTTCCCAGAAAACATAATCGAACAATATCCGAATAAAATAATCAACATTCATCCTGCCCTTTTACCAAGTTATGGAGGTAAAGGAATGTACGGAATGCACATACATAGAGCAATTGTAAATAATAAAGAAAAAGAAACCGGAATCTCTATTCATTATGTTAATGAAAACTATGATGAGGGCGGTATTATCTTTCAGGCAAATGTGGCACTAACCGATGAAGATACTCCAGAAAGTGTTGCAGAGAAGATTCATGAGCTGGAACAAAAACATTTTCCAGAGATTATTCATAAATTGTTAGATTCAAATTTCAACTAATCAAATCTCAATTTAAACAATCTACAATCTAAAATAATTAAATGTCTCACGAAGTACATATATATACAGACGGCGCAGCAAAAGGCAATCCAGGAAATGGCGGTTATGGAGTCGTAATGGAATTAGTCGGAACACCACATAAAAAAGAATTTTATGAAGGTTTTCGTCTCACTACCAATAATAGAATGGAACTTCTAGCAGTAATTGTAGGTTTAGAAAAACTGAAAAAGCCAAACATGAAAGTCCTTGTGGTTTCAGATTCTAAATATGTAGTCGATTCTGTTGAAAAAAAATGGGTTTTCGGTTGGGAGAAAAAAGGATATAAAGACAAGAAAAATCCCGACCTCTGGAAACGTTTTTTAATTGCATATCGAAAACATCAAGTAGATTTTAAATGGATTAAAGGACATAATAATCATCCGCAAAACGAACGTTGCGATCAATTGGCAGTTATGGCATCGATGCAACCGAAACTTTCTGTAGATGTCTACTACGAAACCATTGGTTCTAAAGAATAAAAAAAACGCATCAAATAATTGATGCGTTTTTTTGTACTAACTTAAATTTCTTATTTACTCTTTATCTAAATCTTTTGCTGTTTTAAATCCAGTCAAAAGTCCGATTCCTGCCATTATAAAAATAATTGAAGGATAAACTGCTCCATCATCTAAAGAAGTATAAGTTGTAATTAACAACGCTAGAAAAATTCCAACTCCACTACCTATTAATAAGAAAGCTATATTGACAACAAATATTTTCCATGCTGGAACTCCGTTACCTCTTCCCTGCAAAAAAATACTAGCATCTACTCCTTTTTCTATAAGAGCCAGTCGCTCTCTGTTTCTTGTTGAATAAATTAAATAAACGATCCCGAAGATCATCAAAAAAAGACTTAGCGGTACTAAAACTTGTGGTCCCATAATTTTTATGTTTTTATAATTGATTGATACTCCATATGACGACACCTTTTAAATTGAGGTTACAACTTTTTTAAAAAATTTTTAAATTTTAAATTTCAAACTTAAAAAATCACTGATTATCAGCTATTTTTGAATATATTTTTCGCAAACAAACTTTATCGAAGTCTTAAATTTTGACAAAGTATTATACTCATATATATGTACATATAACAAAATTGGAATTTTGAATTTGTATTTAGAATTCATGCTTAAAAAAAATAGAATTTATTTTCGAATTTCTTGTAACCTAAATAAACAAACGGTCGTCCTATATAATATGAGCACAATACAAGATCAACATTATATCGATAAAGTTTTGCGGGGAGACACCAATGCATTTGGCGTTCTTGTAGATCGTTATAAGGATATGATCTTTACTTTGGCTCTAAAAATGGTTAAAAACCGTGAAGAAGCAGAAGAAGTTGCTCAAGACACCTTAATAAAGATTTATAATTCGCTGACAAAATTTAAGGGAGATTCCAAATTTTCGACTTGGATTTATAAGATTGCTTATAATACGTGTCTAGACCGTTTGAAAAAAAATAAAAAAGAAGATTTGAATATTTCTATTGATGATTTTTCTTCTCATTTAATTAAAACCATGGACAATGCTTTGAGCGCATTAGAAGAAAAAGAACGAAAGCAAACCATTCAGAAATGTTTAAATTTATTGCCAAGCGATGAAAATTTTCTTTTGACCTTATTTTATTTTGATGATCAGAATTTAGAGGAAATTGGAAAAATCATGAATATATCGGCCAACAATGCCAAAGTAAAGTTATTTAGGAGCCGACAGAAATTAGCTGCAATTTTGAGACAGCAGTTAGAACCAGAAATAATAGAATGTTATGAAAGAGAGCGATAAAAATATAGAACAACTTATTGAGAAAATGATGGCTGAAGATAAACTGCAGTCGCCATCAATAGATTTTACTTCTAAAATAATGGCTGAAGTTCATTTATTAGAAGAGAAAAAACTCAAAGTATACAAACCTTTAATTTCTAAACCAATCTGGATTTTAATGGGATTGGCTTTAATTGCTTTGGTGATTTATGTTTCTTTATTTACTGCATCACAAAACAATTTGGAAATTGGCAAACAGTACGCCGATCAAGTGGCAAGTCTGTTTTCAGGAATTCATTTTTCTAAAAATATCTTGTATGCCATCTTAATTGTTCCAATTATGATTCTGCTTCAGGTTGGAATTTTGAAGAATTATTTTGACAAAAAGTATCAATTATAAATTTAAAGATGAGAAACAAAACGACAACTTTTAAACAAGTTCTAAAAGCAAAAAGAATACCCATATATATTATTTTAATGTTGCTATTTTTTATCACTACTCATACATCAGCAACTCCATCAAACTTTACCACTAAAGACGTAAAATTTGTTAGCGAAGGCATTTCACTTGCTGGAACTATTTTTACGCCTAACAACATGCAAGCTGCTGTTGTGATTGTTCACGGATCTGGACAAGAAAAAAGAATGATAGACTTTGCTACAACTCTAGCCAATAATGGAATTGCAGTATTAACGTATGACAAACGTGGAGTTGGAGAATCAGGTGGCGTATATGCTGGACCAGAAGTAGGAACTAATAATGTCGATTTCTCAAACCTAAATCTTTTGTCTTTAGATGCAAGTGCGGCTGTAAATACTTTGTCAAAATATTTATCAAATGACAAAATATCAATTGGCCTTATAGGCGGTAGTCAAGCTGGATGGATAATTCCATTGGCTGCAGAAAAAAATAAGAAAGTCAAATTTATGACCATATTTAGCGGAGCTCTTATCACGGTTAAAGAACAATTGAGATTCCAATTTTATACAAATGGAAATCAAGATTTTTGGAATACGCATTCAGAAGAAGAAGCAAGAAAGCACGTATTCAATGATCCAGACAAATATGAATTTGTTGATACAAATCCTAATGACGCTCTTTCTAAATTATCAATTCCAGGATTTTGGATTTTTGGAAGCAAAGACATTCAAGTGCCAGTGAAACTATCAATTGAATACCTTGATAAATTAAAATCTAAAGGAAAGCATTACGAATATAAATTATTTCCAAACTTGGGTCACAATACAGCATTTTCAAACTCCGAAGAACCTATGAAGGATGCAATCAATTGGATTAAAAATATAAAATAATTTAAGGAATCATACGCAAAGAATTTTTCGTGTTTTAATCGAAAAAAGAAAATCTTCTTCATTTAAAAAAACAAGACAGAAGAATGAGCTGTAAATTATTCGCAATTATTTTCAAAAAAGTTGCATCTTAAATTCAAAAAACCTATTATAAACACTGCGAAAAATCAATTTTAATTCATTCATTTACAATAGTTTTACTTCGAAAATACCTTCATTTTTTTAAGAAAATTTTGAGACCCTAAACCGTTGCAAGATTGTAACTTATGAAGTATCTTTGCACCCTAATTCGAAATTCATAAAATGAATAAACTATTGATTGTTGGAACAGTTGCTTTCGACGCGATTGAAACTCCTTTCGGAAAAACAGATAAAATATTAGGTGGTGCTGCAACGTATATTGGTTTATCAGCTTCATTTTTTAACTTGCAATCGGCCATTGTTTCTGTAGTTGGCGACGATTTCCCTCAAGAACATTTAGATCTTTTAACTTCAAAAAATATTGATATCTCTGGTATCGAAATTGTAAAAGGAGGAAAGACTTTTTTCTGGAGCGGTTTATACCACAACGATTTAAATTCTAGAGACACTCTTGTAACGGAGTTGAATGTTTTAGCTGATTTCCAGCCAAAAGTTCCTCAAAACTACAAAGATGCTGATGTTGTGATGTTAGGAAACTTACATCCACTAGTACAAAGCAGTGTTTTAGACCAAATGGAGAAAAAACCAAAATTAGTAGTTTTAGACACTATGAACTTTTGGATGGACTGCGCTCTTCCAGAATTATTAGACGTTATTAAACGTGTAGATGTTATTACAATCAATGACGAAGAAGCAAGACAACTTTCTGGCGAATATTCATTAGTAAAAGCAGCTTCTAAAATCCAAGATATGGGACCAAAATATGTGGTGATCAAAAAAGGAGAACACGGAGCACTTTTATTCCACAATAGAGAAGTTTTCTTTGCACCAGCTTTACCATTAGAAGATGTTTTTGATCCAACAGGAGCTGGAGACACTTTCGCAGGTGGTTTCTCTGGATTTATTGCACAGAGCGAAAACATTTCATTCAACAACATGAAGAATGCAATTATTTACGGTTCAAATTTAGCTTCGTTCTGCGTAGAAAAATTTGGAACTGAAAGGATGGAATCATTAAGCAAAGCCGAAGTAGCGATTCGATTACAGCAATTTAAGTCGTTAACTCAGTTTGACATAGAAATATAATGCCTAAGAGCCTCGATAAAACGGGGCTTTTTTATTACGAATACACACAACTTACAACAACACACAAATAACAAATAACAAAAAACAATGAGCGACGCTTTAAAACACGAATGTGGTATAGCCTTAGTTAGACTACTAAAACCGCTTGAATATTATAAAGAAAAATACGGAACTGCGTTCTACGGAATTCAGAAAATGTATTTAATGATGGAAAAACAGCACAACCGCGGACAAGACGGAGCTGGTTTTGCTAGCATCAAATTTGATGTTGAACCTGGACAGCGCTACATTAGCCGAGTTCGTTCTAATCATTCGCAACCAATCCAAGATGTTTTCAAACAAATCAATGAGCGCGTTAGCGAAGAACTAAAAGCGCATCCAGAACTTGGAGACGATATGAAAGAACTAAAAGCAAACATTCCTTATGTTGGAGAATTGTTTTTAGGTCACGTTCGTTACGGAACTTTTGGAAAAAATAGCATCGAAAGTGTTCACCCTTTTTTACGTCAAAGCAACTGGATGCACCGTAACTTGATTTTGGCAGGAAACTTTAATATGACAAATGTTAAAGAACTTTTCGAAAATCTAGTTGAATTAGGTCAGCATCCAAAAGAAATGGCTGATACTGTTACAGTAATGGAAAAAATTGGTCACTTCTTAGATAAGGAAGTAATGCAACTTTACCAAGACTGTAAAGCTGAAGGATATTCTAAAAGAGATGCTTCGCCAGTAATTGCAGAACGTTTGGATATTGCTAAAATCTTAGCTCGTTCGGCTAAAAACTTAGATGGTGGTTATGCTATGGCTGGTTTATTAGGTCATGGTGATGCTTTTGTTTTTAGAGATCCTGCAGGAATTCGTCCAGCTTATTTTTATCAAGATGACGAAGTTGTCGTTGTAGCTTCTGAAAGACCTGTTATTCAAACTGTATTTAATGTTCCTTTTGAAAGCGTTCAAGAAATCGATCCAGGAAATGCTTTGATTATCAAGAAAAACGGAAAAGTTACCATGAATCAAATCTTGGAACCAACTGTTAAAAAAGCTTGTTCATTCGAAAGAATTTATTTCTCAAGAGGAAGTGACGCTGAAATTTATCAAGAACGTAAAGACTTAGGAAAATTAATTTTACCTGCTGTTCTTAAAGCAATTGACAGCGATACAGACAACACTGTTTTCTCTTATATTCCAAATACAGCTGAAACTTCATTTTATGGTTTAGTTGAAGCTGCTCAGGATTTCTTAAATCAGAGAAAAAACAATTATATCTTAGAAAATAGAAATACGTTAACCGCTGAAACACTTCAGGAACTTTTAGCTGTAAAAATACGTACAGAGAAAGTTGCTATTAAAGATGCTAAACTTAGAACCTTTATTACAGAAGATAGCAGCCGTGACGATTTAGTGGCTCACGTTTACGATGTTACATACGGTGTAATTAAACCAGAAGATAATTTGGTAATTATTGATGATAGTATTGTTCGTGGTACTACATTGAAAATGAGCATCATTAAAATGATGGATCGTTTGAAACCAAAACGTATCGTAATCGTTTCATCTGCTCCACAAATTCGTTACCCAGATTGTTACGGAATTGATATGGCAAAACTAGAAGGTTTAGTTGCTTTTAGAGCAGCACTTGCTTTATTAAAAGAAAGAAACCTTTACCATATTGTAGATGAAGTTTATGCAAAATGTAAAGCTCAAGAAAATTTCCTTGATAAAGATGTTGTAAACTATGTAACAGCAATTTACGACCAATTTACACCAGACGAAATTTCAGATAAGATTGCAGAAATGTTAAGCTCGCCAGAAATCAATGCTGAAGTAAAAATTATTTTCCAAACAGTAGATGACCTTCATAAAGCTTGTCCTAAAAATTTAGGTGACTGGTATTTCACTGGAGACTACCCTACTCCAGGTGGAAATCGAGTTGTAAACCGTGCTTTTATGAATTTTTACGAAGGGAAAGACGCTAGAGCGTATTAATAAAATACTAATAAAAGGTTAAATTGTGCATTTCATCGGTTTTTTTTGCCGTTCATCCTATTTCTTTGGTGAAATTGAAAAGCTATGATACTTTTGAGATACCATAACATTAGTAGGTTAAGTTTATGGTAGATTTGGGGCAAAAAGGGTGGAAGCAATTCCACCTTTTTTATTGGAATTAACTCAACCAATTTATAAACAACCTATTACATCTCTTAATCGGATATACTTACCTTTCATCTGAAAAATTTTCTTCACAATATTATCTGCCATACATTTACTAGACCATAACATTAGTAGGTTAGTTTATGGTAGATTTGGGGCAAAAAAGGCGGAGTAACATCCGCCTTTTTTATTTTAAAATTTAAAAACCTGCAAATCAAGCAATTAAAAACGTTTCGTCGAGTATAATTGCCTTTCATCTAAAAAATTTTCTTTATAAAAATACCTGCCATACATTTACTGAACCATAACATTAGTAGGTTAGTTTATGGTAGATTTGGGGCAAAAAAGGCGGAGTAACATCCGCCTTTTTTATTGAAATAAATTCATGATTTTCAAAAACAAGCTTTATACGTCTTTAATCGAATATTGTTGCTTTTTATCTGATAAGTTTCTATGAAAAAAATATCCGCCATACCTTTACAAGACCATAACATTAGTAGGTTAAGTTTATGGTAGATTTGGGGCAAAAAAGGTGGAAGAATTTCCACCTTTTTTATTTTTTTTTTTGAGAGAATAGATGAAAGAAAATAGAATAAAGATTATAGACAAAATGTATATATAAAAAAAGACGAGCACTTGGGCTCGTCTTTTATCTTTATTCTTTGCTCTATTCTCTTATTTGTCTAAAGCAAATCTTCTCGCAACTTCTGTCCAGTTAATTACACTGAAAAAAGCTTCAATATAATCTGGTCTTCTGTTTTGGTAGTTTAAGTAGTAAGCGTGCTCCCAAACGTCCATTCCTAAGATTGGAGTTCCACCGTGACCAGCAACTTTTGGCATTAATGGATTATCTTGATTTGGAGTACCTACAACTTCTAATTTTCCTCCTTTTTGAACTGTTAACCAAGCCCATCCAGAACCAAATTGTGTTGCTCCAGCTTTAGCAAATTTTGCTTTAAATTCTTCGAAAGATCCGAAAGAAGCTTCAATTGCAGCTAATAAATCTCCTGTTGGCAAACCTCCTCCGTTTGGAGACATTACAGTCCAGAACAAGTTGTGGTTGTAAAAACCTCCACCATTGTTACGAACTGCAGCGTTAGATTTATCTAAGTTGATTAGGATATTTTCGATAGTTTTTCCCTCTAAATCTGTTCCAGCGATTGCTGCGTTAAGATTTGTAGTATATGCATTGTGATGCTTTGTATGGTGGATTTCCATTGTACGCGCATCAATATGTGGTTCTAATGCATCGTATGCATATGGTAATTGTGGTAATTCAAAAGCCATGGTATTATGATTTTTATGGTTTATAAATAATTTATCCCAAATTTAGACATTTAACTTTGGAATTGAAAATACTATTTCGTTATAATTGAATTTAATTAACTGATAATTTACATTTTTACAACATAAACACCTGAAAATCTTTATTTTCCATTAAAAGTTGTCATAGTGTTTTCCAAACCTGCTGTTCCAAAAGTTCTAATTATTTCGGCAGAGGTTTCTAAACGTTCTGGCAATTTTGCTTCTTCTTCAGCATTCCATTCTCCTAAAACATAATCCACCTGCTGTCCTTTTTTGAATTGATCACTGATCCCGAATCTAAAACGAGTATAATTTTGTGTATTTAAAACCAAATTGATGTTTTTAAGTCCGTTATGACCTCCATCACTTCCTTTTGGCTTGATTCTGATTGTTCCAAATGACAGGTTTAAATCGTCTGTAATGACCAAAATATTCTCTAGTGGAATATTCTCCTTATCCATCCAATATTTAACTGCTTTACCGCTTAAATTCATGTAAGTGTTTGGCTTTAAAAGAAAAAAGGTTCTTCCTTTAAATTTGTATTCTGCCATTGAACCTAATTTTACGGTTTCGAATGAAAGACTTTCTTTTTTAGCTAAAAAATCAAGCACTTTAAATCCGATGTTATGTCTAGTGTTTACGTATTCGGCTCCGATATTTCCTAATCCGACGATTAAATATTTTTTACTCACGTTTTTTATATTGTTTTTTTGGTGTTCGTGAACCTCCGGTTTCATATTATCTATGTTCTCTTCTTTTGGTGTTGATGAAAACAGTTTTGTTATCCATTTTATCATTAGGCAAAAATAGGACTAATTATTTTTAACCGCAAAGAGCGCGAAGGATTTACGCAAAGGACGCTAAGAAATAGTTTCTATCGAGATGTGCAAAGAACACAAAAAAAGTTCTCTCGCAGGGTTAGTTGATCATACCGATTTATCTTAATTCCCTATTTCGTGTTGTCAGGCTGAGCGAAGTCGAAGCCCCACAAGAAACTCGACAATCTAAATTCCATACTTTGCGTGGGCTTCGACTTCGCTCAGCCTGACAACGATAAAAAAACTAAATATCTCAGCGTTTTAGGAACTTAACATCTTATAAAAAAGATTTTTTCTTGCTAGCCCTGACAGAAGCGGTATCCTTTTTCTGGCTTCTTTAGCCAGGAAAAGATATAGCGGATGGCAGGAACGTCACGTCTTTTAAAAACGAAGACTTTCTGCTTCTAAAAAAACAACTACAAAAAAAGCTTCGACTTCGCTCAGCCTGACAATGATGAAAAAAACTTAGTCTCTCAGCATCTTAGAAACTTAGAATCTTCAAAAAAAAAGCCCCAATCGAAAGATTGAGGCTTTTTGTATTGAGTGAAAAAAAATTATTTTTTCTTTCCTTTTGCAGGAGCTTTTGCAGCTTTTGCAGCTTCTTGAGCAGCTTTCATAGCAGCACGAGAAATTCTCACTTGACAAACAACTGTGTTGTCTGGGTGCATAATTTTGTACTCTGGTTTTCCAACTTTAGTAACGTATAATTTGTTACCCATTTCAAGTGGAGTGATGTCAGCTTCAACGAAATCAGGAAGATTTGCTGGTAAAGCTTTAACTTTTAATTTACGTTGGTTCAAACGTAAAACACCTCCTGCAAGAACACCTTTAGATGTACCAACGATTTTCACAGGAACTTCCATTGTGATTTCTTTATCATCAAATAATTGGAAGAAGTCAATGTGTAAAATTTTGTCAGATACTGGGTGAACTTGGATATCTTGCAAAATTGCATTGAATGATTTTCCTTTTCCAAGCTCAATCACAACTGTGTGTGCATTTGGAGTGTAAACCAAGTTTTTGAACGCTGCAGCGTCTGCTGAGAAGTGTACTGCTTGATTTCCTCCGTATAACACGCAAGGAACCGCTCCAGCATTACGTAAGGCTTTAGTTGACACTTTGCCCACGCTTTCTCTTTCTGATCCTTTAATTGTAATCGATTTCATTGTAAAAAAATATAGTTATTAAATAAATATTCTATTTTGCTGTAAGCTTTAAGCAATATGCTTTAGGCTTTTATGCAAAGTAAATAAGCTTACGGCCTAAAGCCTACAGCTTACTGCTTTTACATAATGAATTTTCCACTGATGGAATTGTTGTGGTGAACCATTTGCATTACCTCAGCAAATAAAGGTGCGCAGCTTACCACTTTTATTTTCTTTGACTCTTTCTTTAACGGAATGGAATCTGTTACGATTAATTCTGTTAGTTTCGAGTTTTCAATTTTCTCATATGCACCGCCAGATAAAATAGCGTGTGTACAAATTGCTCTTACACTTAGCGCTCCTTTTTCGATCATTAGGTCGGCAGCTTTCGCTAATGTCCCTCCTGTGTCGATCATGTCGTCTACCAAGATTACGTTACGCCCTTTTACTTCACCAATAAGCTCCATAGTGTCGATAACGTTGGCTGCTTTTCTTTGTTTATAACAGATAACTACATCTGATGCTAAAAACTTAGAATAAGCATATGCTCTTTTTGAACCTCCCATATCTGGAGATGCAATTGTTAGATTTTCTAAATTTAAACTTTCTACATATGGTAAAAAGATTGTAGATGCAAATAAATGATCTACTGGTTTTTCAAAGAATCCTTGAATTTGGTCTGCATGCAGATCCATTGTCATGATTCTTGTTGCTCCTGCAGCAGTTAATAGATTTGCTACTAACTTTGCTCCAATCGGAACTCTTGGTTTGTCTTTTCTATCTTGTCTTGCCCAACCAAAATAAGGCATAACTGCTGTAATGTGTCTTGCTGATGCACGTTTTGCAGCATCAATCATTAACAACAATTCCATCAGATTATCTGCGCTTGGAAAAGTCGAACAAACGATAAATACTCGCAACCCTCTTATTGACTCTTCGTAAGACGGCTGAAATTCTCCGTCACTATACGTTGACATCGTTACTTTTCCTAACGGAATCCCGTAGTCTTTTGCAATTTTTTCTGCAAGATAAACACTTTGTGAACAAGCAAAAATTTTAGCTTCTGGTTCTAGGTGCGACATTGTAATGTGTTGTTTTATTCCGTTACGTTTAAAAAATTCTACTTTATACCTAGATAAAGCGGAAGCGTATAAATGTCTCGGATGTAGTTAGTTGTGTGTGCTTCGTTTTAACGAGCTGCAAATTTATAAAATTTATTGAACACTGAAAGCAAAAATTTAAGTATTTTTAGTAGTTCGTTTAAAATTATTTTTTACATTTGCACCGTGTTAAAGGAATGACGCCATTTATGACTTCATTCTATTGCGTTAGAATAATTGATTTTATCATTTATTTTTTCGTCTGCTAAGCCCGGATGGCGGAATTGGTAGACGCGCTGGTCTCAAACACCTGTGGGAAACCGTGCCGGTTCGACTCCGGCTCCGGGTAC
>NZ_DHEI01000038.1:23423-28079 GCF_002399805.1 Flavobacterium sp. UBA4854 | reverse complement strand
CAGAACTTCTTACTTAGAATTTATTCTTCATGAAATTGATAAAGATGTAGAAAGTACCTTTAAAATCATCGCGCCTTCAAATCCAGAAGAAAGAGCTTCTCAATTATCGGTATTTTTGCACGGAGAAGGAAGAGCTTTATTTGATTATTTAATGAAAAACGGAGTAATTACAGATTGGCGCGAACCAAACGTAATTCGTCTGGCGCCTGTTCCTTTGTATTGTTCTTATGAAGACATGTATGATTTTGGGCAAATTCTAAAAAAAGGGATTTTAGGGAAATAAAAAATAATCTGGCAATCCCGATAGCTATCGGGAGCGAAGGCACAAAGTTTTTTGAAGCCACAGATTAAAAGGATTAAAGAGATTTTTTTCTAAATAGCCTCCAGCTTTAGCTGGAGGTATTAAAGATGAAGTTAAGGGCTTTAGCCAAACGAGTTCAGTTTGGCTAAAGCCTTTTTCTTTTGATTGCTTTTTCGTCCAGCTAAAGCTGGACGCTATTAAATTTAAAAGATATGCGTCTTCGCGCCTTTGTGAGATTAATTTCATTCAGCTTGAAAAATAAAACGCAGTGAGAAACATAAAAACTTCAAATCTTATAAATTTTCTGAAAAATTCTGTAATAACCATTATAACAGATATTGCTTATTTTGTAATGTATAATTTTAAAAATTACAAGATCATGAAAGGCTTATATATTTTATTAACCGTGATATTTTTAACTTCTTGTCAACAACAGAACAAAGAAGATGTAAATAAAGCCAAACAAGCCAGCATTGATTCAATGAAAGTTGAAATTAACAAACAGCGTGTTATCGATTCAATGAAGACTGAAATGGCGAAATTAAATGAGGAGAAAATCGAAGCTCAGAAAGAAAAAGTTGTAGTAGTACATCAACAAGCAAATAATGCAGCGGTGCCAGCAGCGACACCTAAAAAGAAAGGCTGGAGTGCAACGGCTAAAGGTGCTGTAATTGGTGCAGGAGTTGGTGCAGCAACTGGAGCAATTGTCAGTAAGAAAAAAGGCGAAGGCGCCATTATTGGTGGTTTAGCTGGAGCTGCAGTCGGAACTGGAACTGGGGCTGTTATTGATAGCAAAAACAAGAAGAAAGAATAATTTTATTTTAGAAATAAAAATAAACCCCAAATTAGAAATAATTTGGGGTTTTCAATTTTAAACCAACTCTGAAACGGGAATTTTAATACCAACTAATTCTGATTTACAAAAATCGAGTTGCTCTATATGACCTTTAAAGACTGTTGTCGATTCAAATAAATTTTTATAATATTCAATTCCATCTAACAGATTAGATTTAAAAGAATTCCATTTTTTAAGTTGAGCTGTTGTAAGTTCTCCAGAAACAGATTGAATTTCGTTTCTAAAATAAGTAACATACATTTTAAGCTCTTTTATAAACAAGTTTGGGCGTTCGGTTCTAATGATCGATTTTCCTTGATAAATATGATGAATCATATCTTTTAAAGAAACTTCTTGATCAAAATAAGCTAAGTTTGGGCCTGGACAAATGACAACGCCTTGCGCTTGACCTTTTATTTTTATATCATTTTCTAGATAAGAAGCATTGGCCAAACCAACACACAAACACGATTTTTCGGTAATCTTGACTTTGCTTTTTTCAAATTCATCAGCAGATAGCGAATCTTTTTTAGCCTCTAATTCTTCCAATTTTATATCCTGATATTTTTTTGAAGCCGTGCAAATTCCGTGTGGGTCGTATTCTTTGCTCAATGCTAAAAATTTCTTCGGACAAGAACTTCCAGCTTTATTCTCATGAATTCGTTTTTGTTTTAAGAATTCGTTTGTAGTTCCTTTCAAAGTGTTGAATGGAACTCCCAAAGGCGAGATATTACTTAAGTAAAAATCATCTTCTTTGGCTTTCATCAGCAAATTGCGAGTTTCTTTATCGACAGATGTTGCTTCGGGAACTAATAAAAATGGCGAACCCCAACCTACAGAATCAACATTATATTCGTCTAATAAAAACTCATGTTCTGCTGCTGTTCCAACACCGCCTTGAACAGTAATTTTTAATTCTAAAGGATTTTCAGGGAAATGCTGATTTTTGGCCTGTAAAGCTTTAATCATTAATTCGTGGGCAGATTGTATCAATTGATCTTTTTTCTGCTTGAATTCCTCTAAAATGGTGCCTAATAAGAGTCCGTCAGTTGCAAAGGCATGTCCGCCACAATTTAATCCCGATTCAATTCGATATTCAGAAACCCAAAGTCCTTTTTTTGCTAAGAAATTTCCCTGAATCATAGCTGATCTAAAATCGCTTACTTTTAAGATGATTTTCTTCTTTAACTCATTATTTTCATTTGGAAAAAAATCTTTGAAGTTTTCGAAATAACCAAACAATCTCGGATTCATTCCTGCAGAAAGTACAACAGAAGATTCCAAATTACTATTTGCAAAACCTCTTAAAGCGGCATGAGCATCATTAAATTCAATTGGAAGCTGTTCGTTTTTGATGAAATTATCCTTGTCCAATTTCGTCATGATATTCACATCGATTTCACCAGGAAAAAGATGTGTTTCGATGTAGTTTTGAATGTTTTCTTTAAAAGCAATTCCATCATCTAATAAACTTTGAAATCCTTTTTTAATATCAGAAGTATTTGGCAGCATCGATACGAAATTTTCTAAAGCCGTTTTGCTTTCTGCCAATTCTGTTTTGAAGTTTTCGAATTTCTCTTTTACAATTTTATCGACTAAATTTAAATAAGAGGTAATTCTTTCAGCACGGTAATCATGAAATTTTTGCGTGATTTCTTCGTAAGGAATGTTGAATTTTGTGCTGTAAAAATTACGCATCTTTTCAATTAAATCATCGTCTGCGAGAGCCACAACCGATGAAATTCCATACTGCGCGACTCTAATCGGACTGTCTATCGTATAAGCCAATCCCATTACCGGAATATGAAAAGTATGCAGATTTTTTTTTGTCATTTGTATTTGGATTAAAATAGAAGCAAATGAAAAAAAATATTTCCTCCTAAAACCTGATAAATGTCAGGTTTATAGATGGGTTGCCACGAATTGCACAAATTAGCACAAATTTATTTTTTTCTTAAATGTTATACCTTCTGGTTTTTCAGAATGAAAAAGATATAGATTGTTAATCATAAAAATATAGCCCACGGTTTCAACCGTGGGAAACGTATTGTGAGGAACGTATTGTGGAAATCCGTTGTGTTCCTGCGGTTGAAACCGCAGGCTATGTTGCCAATCAAAATTTTTTAGATTGGTTTGCCACGAATTACACGAATTAACACGAATTGATTTTTCAGATCCGTCAAATAAAAATTAGTGAAAATTAGTGTAATTGCTTCGCCTATTCGCTATTGCTCGAGTCGTGGCAGAAAAAAAACTAAATCAAAATCTTCTTCAAAGACTCGGCAATACTTCTCCACAAAAGATTGTAGAATGATCTGTCTTGAAGGCGTTCGACTTCGATTTCTGCGGTTTTGACTCCATCTTTCGAATCGTTTTTTACCAGTAAATTGGCAACAGCCGTTTTAAGTTTTGCCTCTTTTTCAGGCTTTTTCTTTTTGTATAATTTGACTTTAAGATCGTCATAATCTAGAGAAGCATTTCCTTTTGAGCCATTGTCATTTCCATAAAAATTAAAACGGTATTTATTGAAAGTTCCAGTGAAAGTCGTGTTGATATATGGTTTCGTGAATCTTGTCATTCCTTGAACATTAAAATTCGAAATCGCGCCTTGAATGTGAAATCCATCACTTTTATCTAGAACATTAAAACTCCAATCGACATCAAGCGGAGAGCTTTTCATAAAAATACATTTGACTTTGATTCTCACATCATCTGTTTTTTTCAAACCAAAACCACTTCTCAAATTAGTTGCTTGCAGATTGAATTTATCGAAAGTTAAAACTCCTGGGCCTTTAGCAAAATCAAGTTCTTCTTCGTAAACCAATTTCGATTTTAAAACTTGTAAAGTGTCAACTTGAAGTGGAAATTTTAGATTTCGCAATAAATGATTGTACAGATATTTTTTACTTGGATCGTCTTTCAACATTTTTCCGCGGTAAATATTAGCATCAAAATGGTGAATGACCAGCGAATTTGCTTTGAAATAAAACTGGTTATTTTTGAAACCCCAGTCCATTTTTGCGACTTGAGCCGAATCAAATTTTAAATTGTAAATATCTTTTTCTTTTTCAAGACGCTTTAAAAATTCTCTACGCTCAAATTGAGGCAGATTAGAGAAATTATTAATCTTTAGGAAATTCTTTTCGGTGCTTATTTTTCCAATATTGATGTAATAAAAACCATTTGGTCTGTAAAACAAACTGTCGCAAACGAGAGCGTATTTTTTATATTGAATCGGAATTTTTTCTTTTAAAGTAGCATCGGTAATTAAAATGCCTTCCAGTTTTAAAAGTATTTTTTTTATGCTAAAAATAGGTTTATCTGTATCTAAAGAAACAACATCAACCGATCCTTCGTTGAGGTAAATATTAGAAACCGCAATAATTTTTCGAAACGGATCTATAATTTCTTTTTCAATGCTTTTGCTGTTATTGATTAATTTTTCGCCTTTTTTGTATAAAATGATTCGCGGTTTATTGATAATGATACTTTCTGCCTGAATGATATCGCGAAAAGCCAA
>NZ_DHEI01000038.1:0-23112 GCF_002399805.1 Flavobacterium sp. UBA4854 | reverse complement strand
GCCAACATTCGCAAGAATTACAATTGCAAACAGAGAAATTACAACAATCGCTATTTTTTTATAGATTGACATTTATAGTATTAATTTTAAATACATAAATTTAGACTTTAAAAGAGCTTTGTTTCTTATAAAATTTTACAGAAAAGTTATATCATTTTGAATTTTTATCCTTTTTTAGAATATGAGAGTAATTAAAAAAATCTTGTTGACCGTATTGGTTCTTGTGGTGATTCTTGCGATTGGTTTGTGTGCTTATATTTTTCATTTAAAACCGAAATATGAAGGTTCAGTACAATTAAAAAATCTCGAAAAAGAAACCACGGTCTATTTTGATGATTTTGGAGTGCCTCATATTTATGCAGATTCTGAAAAAGATGCGATGACCGCCTTAGGTTATGTACATGCACAGGAAAGATTATGGCAAATGGAATTGTTACGCCGAATTGCTCCAGGACGTCTTTCTGAAATTTTTGGAGGTGTCGCGCTTAAAAACGATAAGTTTTTTGCTGGAATCGGAATCGAAGAAGCTTCGGCAAAAGCCATTGCAAAATTGGATAAAAATAGCAAAAGTTATAAATTGACTCAAGCGTATTTAGATGGAATCAATCAATATCTAGAAGAAGGAGTAACGCCAATAGAGTTTACTTTGGTGGGTGTAAAAAAGCAAAAATTTACTATAAAAGATGTTTATAATATTTTCGGATATATGTCTTTCAGTTTTGCGATGGCTCAGAAAACAGATCCATTGTTGACAGATATAAAAAATAAATATGGAGCTGCTTATTTAAAAGATTTAGGAATTGAAGGAGAATTTAATAATACAAGAATTAAAATCTCAAAAGAGAAAACAGAAGAGTATACTGAGATTTCAAAATCTATAACTGCCATGTTGGATCAATCTCCAATTCCTCCATTTGTTGGAAGCAATAGCTGGGTTGTTGGGCCACATAAATCAAAAACAGGAAAAGTTATTTTTGCAAATGATCCACATATTGGATTTTCGCAACCTGCAACTTGGTACGAAGCTCATTTAGTTACACCAAAGCATGAATTGTACGGCTGTTATTTGGCAGGAACTCCGTTTCCGCTTTTGGCGCATAACAGAGATTATGCTTATGGTTTGACCATGTTTGAAAATGATGACATCGATTTTTATCAAGAAAAAAATAAAGCAAACGATGTTTCGCAATATCAAACGCCAACTGGTTTCGATAAATATGAAATCAGAAAAAAAACGATAAAAGTAAAAGATTCTTCAGATGTTGTCTTGACGGTTAAAATTACTCGCCACGGACCAATTATGAATGATTTTATAGATCGTTTAGATAAGAAAAATCCAATTGCAATGTCGTGGACTTACACCAGAGAACCAATCTTTATTCTAGACGCTGCTTATGGACTTTCGCATGCCAAAAATACAACCGAATTTAAAAAGGCTGTGTCTTTAATTGCAGCGCCAGGATTAAACGTAATGTATGGTGATGCAAAAGGTAATGTAGCTTGGTGGGCAAGTGGAAAATTATATAGACACAATGAAGGAGTTAATACGCATTTGATTCTAGACGGTTCAAGTGGAAAAGACGATATTACGAAGTTTTTAGATTTCGAAAAAAATCCATCAGCAGAAAATCCAGCATGGGGATATGTTTATTCGGCCAATAATCAGCCAGAAGCTATTGATAATGGTTATTTGTATCCAGGATATTATTTGCCAGAAGATCGCGCTAAAAGAATTTCAGGAATTCTAGATGCAAAATCTGATTGGGATAAAGAAGCCATCAGTAAAATGATTTATGATAATACTTCTGATGTTGCTGTTGAAACGACAAAAAATTTAATTGCAACTTTAGATAATAAACCGCTTTCGAATAACGAAAAAGAAGTCTTGAACGTTTTAAAATCTTGGAAAGGAACAACCAATTTAGAAGATGTTGCGCCAACGATTTACAACAAATGGATTTATCTATACCTAAAAAATACATTTGAAGATGAAATGGGAAAAGATAACTTTAATTTATTCTTGGGAATTTCTCTAGGAAAGCAAGTTATCGCGAATCAAATTAAAAATGAAAATTCGGTTTGGTGGGATAATATCAAAACCAAAAATGTAAAAGAAACGAGAACAGAGATTGTTTCAAAATCTTTTCATGATGCTGTTATTGCTTTACAAAATCAGTTAGGGCAAAATATTTCAGAATGGAATTGGGGAAAAGTGCATACCGTAGAACATGAACATCCATTAGGAAAAGTCAAAGCACTTCGCGGATTATTTAATGTTGGGCCTTTCAATTCTCCTGGTTCAAATGAAGTGATCAATAATTTATTTTTCGGATTTAATGACGAAGGAAAATATTACACCAAAGGTGGACCTTCAACAAGAAGAATTGTTGATTTTTCCGATGTAGAAAACAGTTGGAGTATTTTGCCGACAGGACAATCTGGAAATCCTTTCAGTAAACATTATAGCGATCAAGCCGAAATGTACAACGCAGGAAAGTTCAGAAAAATGAAATTGAACAAAGAAGAGATTATAAAAACTTCGACCAAACTGGTTTTAAAACCGAAGAATTAAATTTTATTTCAAGTTTCAAATCATAGGTTCTATAATCTTTGTCAAAGTTTGAAACTTTGACAAAGAGCTGTTTGCAAAGAAAAAACTTTGAACCTTTGTCGCTTTGTCTCTCTAAACCTTACTTTAAAAGATATTTTCCCTTAACAATATCATTGGCAAAAATGTTCAGATTATTAGAAAGAACTTTACTTGCCGTCATGAAATTTTGAGATTGATAAGCCGTGTCCTTTTCGTAAGCTTTTAAAATAGTTTCCAATTCGACTTCATTGTGTCTAGCAAAAATATTATAAATCGCATCTCTGAAATTTTTATAGTTTATGCTTTCAGTAATTTCCATTGCTTTTTGATCGTTCCAGCCTTCTTTCGCAGAAGCTTCATTTATTTTCACTAAACAAAAATCAATTACATAATTTTTATAATGAGCAGCTTCGATAATTTTATCAATTATAATTTTATTTTGCTGGGTTGGCATCAATGGCTGATTGTTTTGCGAGAAAGATTTAGAAGAAATAAAAAGGCATAGCAATACAGAAAGAAAACTGTAGTTTTTTAGATTTTTCATAGGTTATTCAGTTGTTTTGGGTAGGGCTAAAATAGTATTTTAAAAAATAAATTGCCAAATTTGAGTGTTCCAAGTTGTAACAAAAAACTCCGATAAAATAGATTTTGATTCTACTTTATCGGAGTCGTTTGAGAATTTTTTTAGATAAAAGTGTTCTCAGTTTATTTTTTAGAAAGTTCTTCTAAAACTTTTTTACCGCTTTCATTGGTTGGGTCCAATTCAACAGATTTCTTATAATTAGCAATTGCCATTTTTTTGTCTCCGTCGGCTAAATAAGCTTCGCCTAAACTATCGTAAACATTTCCAGATTTAGGAAAAGCTTCTACGTTGATTTTGAAAACCTCAATAGCTTCTTTCTTTTTTCCAGTTTGCAATAATTGATATCCAACTCGGTTCATGTCGTCTTCTTTAATTGCATAAGTAGGATCATTTTTTAGCTTTTTAAAAGCATCAGTTCCTGCAACGGCACCTTTTTCTGTGTAAACATCTAATAAATCAAGAGCCAATGATTTTTTCGGCTGATTAAAAGGCTGATTGTACAAAATAGAACGAATTGCTGTATTCATTTCGCTTAAAAGAGTTCCACCAGTATTATTCAATAAAACAATAAGAATTTTATTTGCCGGAATGCGCGAGATGATTGTGTTAAATCCGTTGATGCCACCTCCGTGTTCAATAACGGTTAATTTATCATTTCCGTTCAGAATTTCATAAGTTGACCATCCGTATCCGTAAAAACCATTCCAAGCTTTTATATATGGTTTGTATAACAATTCCATACTTTTTGCAGAAAGCAATTTATTGGTATAAAGTGCTTGATCCCACAAATACAAATCTTCTACAGTAGAATACAAAGATCCAGCAGCGTACGGAATACTCATGTCGATATAAGCAGCATTCACAATTTTATTTCCTTCCTTCTCATATCCAGCAGCTCTGTTTTTTATAATTAAATCGCTGTGATCGTAACCAGAATTAACCATTTTTAAAGGTGTGAAAATAGTTTCCTGTAAGTTCTGCTCATATGTCTTGCCTGTGATTTTTTCGATAATATAACCTAACAAGAAATAACCCGAATTGCTGTAATTGAATTTTTCGCCAGGTGTAAACTCAAGAGGCAAATTCCAAAATGTCTTTACGAAAGCTTCTGGAGTATAAGGATTTTTTGCTTTGTCTTTAAAAAAGTTTGGCGCATTAGTATAATTTGGAATTCCAGAAGTATGAGTCAACAAATTATGAATTGTGATTTTACTGCCATTTTCTTTTGGATAATCTGGAAGATAAGTTGTAATAGGAACATCCAATTTTATTTTTCCTTCTTCGACCAATTTTACAATTAAAAGTGCCGTAAATTGTTTGCTGATAGAACCTAATCTGAATTTTGTGTCTGGTTGATTCGGAATATCCCATTCCATATTTGCAGAACCAAAACCTTTTTTGAAAATTACTTTTCCGTTTTCAGCTACCAAAGCCGAACCGTTAAATTGTCCGTATTCGTTGTATTTGTTTAAAAGCTGTTCAATTTGCTGCGCTTTATCTTGCGCAAAGGTGCTAAAGGATGAAAACTGAAAAGCGACAAAAAGTGCAACAAGTTTGATTGATTTTTTCATAATGGATTGATTATGGTTTAAGATTAATGAACGATTCGTTTTTTGATTGATGATTGAAACTGATCAACTAAAAGATATTCAGAAAGTTATATCGAAATTACGATTTTTTTCATGAAATAAATTTAGGCTCTAAAATGTTAGACGAATGATTTGCGATTTGGTTTCAGGATTTAGCTAAATTTTTTATTTTTTTTCAGAATAAAAAAAGTAGAGCACAGACCAAGTACTATAAAAGTAGGCCCATGCTCATAACTAACAAATATTTTCAGGCAATATTAAGATGTCAAAACTTTACTTATAAACACTAGTAGAAGGATAAATAAATTTAGCATGTTTTCAGATTAAAGTTAATATCTGATTGAAGTGGAAAATTATTTTGTTTCGATATCGACTATTTTTCTGCCATTTTCTCCAAGATAATGAACAACAATATTTTCGTAAACTTTGTAACCGTCATCAACATTGGTAAAAATGATTAAGCCTTGTTTCGTCTTTGGTAGTAAAATAACAATAGTCTGAACACCTTGATCTGCACCACCATGCGAAAGAGCGTAGTTTTCATTTCCTAAATGATAAATTTCAAAGCCTAAACCAAAGTATTTGTTTTTTTTGGTCTGAACTTGATGCGAAATCATATCCTTAAAAACTTTTTCACTTAACCCATCACCGTTCATTACGCTCGATAAAAATCTCCCATAATCTTCAATCGTGGTCAATAAATCGTCTGCTGCGTTTGCAGATTTATTTTTTGTCGGTTCGTAAGCATTGCCGTTTTTGTCATAATTGACGGCATATCTCGAAAGATCTGTTTTATCATTCCAAATTAATTGAGAATCGGTCATTTTTAAAGGTTCAAAGACTAATTCTGCAGCCAATTGATCTAATGTTTTGTGGAATTTTTTCTCTACCGCTTTTCGCAGATATTCAAATCCTTCTCCAGAATACTGGTATTGAGTTCCAGGTTTAAATTTGAAATCTAATTTTTTAGACTCATTAAAAGACCTCCAGTTAGGAAAACCCGTTTGATGGCTCAAAACAATTCTCGTGGTTAGCAATTTTAAATTAGGATCTTTCGAAATATCAGGATCGATCCAATATTTATAAAGCGGTTCATCCAAATCCGATTTGCCGGCGCTTACTAATTTTAAAACAGTTATAGCAGTTACAGGTTTGGTTAGCGAAGCCACATTCCAAATTGTATTATATGGTGCGGAAACGCCTTTTTTGAGTTCGCCAAAAACTTTTACCTGTTTTAGTTTTCCGTCTGCAATAATTCCAATTCCCAAAGCTGGAACATTATTTTCTTTCAGCCATTTTTCGGTTTCCAGATCATTGTCAAAAAGATTTGATATGCCAGCAGTAGAACTTATCATTTGATGATTATAACTAAGCGATCTTGCTAATTTCCATTCTTTATTTTTTAAAAGCCATAAATGGGTAAATTTGGCAAAACTTCCTGCTTGTCCTGGATTTCCAGCAGAGCTTTCATAAAAACGATGCGTTCCCATTTGAATCGCACCGTATAAAATGCCGTTTTTGTATAAAGGATAAATCTCAGTACTTCCGTCTATTAATTCTCTGCGATAATTATATTTTCTTGTTGGAGAACAGATTCCGTTTTGAAATGTTTTTAAAAATCGTGCTTTGTCAGAAATACTGTCTTTGTCGTGATAAAATTCAAAATCTTCCGTGTAAAGATTTTCAAATTGTTTTATATCGCAGGTATTAAAACCAATATCGAAAAGAAGACTGTCTTTTGACATAATGGTTTTGTATAAAGCAGAATTTTTAGCTTCTTGAGAAAATCCAAATTGAATTTGGATGAATAAAATTCCAACTAAAAGATATTTTAATTGAAAAAAAGATTGATTAATTTTCATTTGTAATTGATATTGATTGATGATACAGCAAAAGTAAAGCAATCAAAACTCGTAAAATTGTA
This sequence comes from Flavobacterium sp. UBA4854, assembly GCF_002399805.1. Taxonomy (NCBI): domain Bacteria; kingdom Pseudomonadati; phylum Bacteroidota; class Flavobacteriia; order Flavobacteriales; family Flavobacteriaceae; genus Flavobacterium; species Flavobacterium sp. UBA4854. The sequence goes on along the minus strand of NZ_DHEI01000038.1, from coordinate 16,426 downwards.
CAAATGCGAAAACTTATCTTTTATGAGAAAGAAAATAAGAATCGGGATCGAAAGTTTTTGGAGTGGTTTTAGTCACGTCTTTAAACTTTTTTATAAAATGCGACTGATCAAAATATTTATTGTAAAGCGCAATATCAGTCAGTTTTAGTTTTTCTAAATCAGAATTTACCATTTGATCCACCGATTTTCTAAATTTCAAAATCTGAATATATTTTTTAATCGTTAATCCAGTTGCAGTTTTAAACTTAATCTGAAGCAATCGTTGTGAAGATTTTAATGCTGTACTGATTTCTGAAACAGAAATTTCATCTTCACGAAGTCGTATTATCTCACAAATTTTTTCAACGGTATTTTTTTCTGAATTTAAATCAGACAAAGTTTCAAAGTAGGTATTTATTGTATTTAATACAACTTCGATGTTAGAATTGGTCTGAATTTTAAAAGGAAGTTCTGCAGCATCAATTTTAATAATTGAGTCTGTAAAATTGCTTAAATCGTATTTTGGAAACATCGAAAGCGCCCAAGTGTGAAGTTGAATAATGGTAACTTTAGTTTTCGGCTGTATATTGACCAAAACTTTATTAGTCATTTGCGAACAAAAGTAAACACCTTCGTTCATTTGATATTTGGCTTTACTGGTATGAACTTCAATCGAGTTTCCAGTTATAAGAGCTAGATTAAAACAGCCATTTGGCAGAACAAGTTTGTTTTCGATAAAGCTTTCGCCGACGCTATTATCGAGACACCAAACTTTATTGACAAACCGTTCCGCTTTTACGGTTACATAATGTTCTGAATATAGCTGCATTTTTTTTAGATTGATTGGTCAATTTGATTTCAAATTTAGGTTAAAAAGAGAATGATGCAAAAATGAATACCCATAAAAAACAGGTTTCATTTTATAACTTGAAACCTATTTGAAGATGGCAAGTAGCTAATTTTGTATGAACTAGATTTAAATTTGATTGGAATTTTATCCCTAATTCAAGTTTAAATCTAATTATTATGAAAAAAATCATTCCTTGTTTGTTTTCATTATTTCTTCTTGCAACGGCCTGCAAGAAAGAAATCAAAGTAAATAATGAAAGCGTTTCTGCAGATTCTTCAAGTGTAGACGGCTATGAGTTTGTTGGTGGATATCCAACAGAGGCAACTATACAAAAAGCATACGATGATGCCGATCTTAATCGTGCGATTCAAACCTATAAATTTTTCTACCCAACCGTTTCTGGCGCAGCAATTGGTCTAGGAAATCTTGAAATAGGAGTAAAGGCCAATTCCGTTTTTGGAACATTAGATACAAAACCAGGTCAAATAGGGTATACATTAAATTCAGATACCCCTTATGCACCAGTAGTTTTAGATTTATCCAAAGGTCCTATGGTTGTCGATATTCCTACAGGTCCGCTTATTGTTGTTGCCATGGATGTTAATCAGCGTTGGGTTGCCGATATGGGAATTCCGGGGCCAGATGCAGGAAAAGGAGGCAAGCACTTAATTCTTCCATTTGGTTATAAAGGGCCAATTCCATCATCTGGATATTATATTTGGCATGCTTCATCTGATAATCTAACTGTTGGTGTGCGTTCGCTTCCTGTTGGTGGAGATGTAAAAGGAGCTTTAGAACGCTTAACAACAGTAAAAGTTTATCCGTTCAATAAAACTTCTGATTGGAAAGATCCAACATGGCTTCAATTGACTGACAAACCGCAAAATAGTACACCGTTAAAATATGAGACCACTTTTAAGTATTGGGAAGTTTTAAAAGAAATTATCGATCGTGAACCATCTTATGATGGATATCGCAATTATTATGGAGAATTGGCAGTGCTTGGAATTGCAAAAGGAAAGCCTTTTACGCCAGATGAGCGTATGAAAAGTATACTTTCAAAAGCAGCAAAAATTGCTAATGCTCAAATGCGTGTGCAATCGTTTGCCGATCGTCGTCCAGATCGTATAGTTTGGAAAGATCGCCAATGGGAATGGGTTGGGCTTCGTCCTGAAAATGGAGATTTTAATACCGAGAATTATGTTGATATAGATGCGAGAGAAACTTGGTTCTACCAGGCAATTGGTGCTTCTCCAGCTATGTTTAGACGTCAGGAAGGTTCAGGATCTTTATATTGGTTAGGATTGAAAGACAATACAGGAAAATATGTTGATGGAAGTAAGACCTATAAACTGACACTTCCTACACCTGTACCTGCAAAACTTTTCTGGTCTGCTACAGTTTATGATGCCGAAACGAGAAGCCAGATTGCTACAGACCAAAATAAAGCAGCACTTCGTTCTATGTTTGAGCTTAAAGATAAAATAAGTGGCAAAACAGTTGATTTGTATTTTGGCCCAAAAGCACCTGCAGGCAAAGAAGGGCAATGGATAAAAACAATTCCAAATAAAGGTTGGTTTGTTTATATACGTATTTATGGACCAGAAAAAGCTGCTTTTGATGGAAGTTGGAAACCAGGAGATTTTGAAGAAGTAAAGTAATCTATTTTTAAAAGATAAATTAATTCAAAAACAGGAGCCGACTTTTAAAGTCGCTCCTGTTTTTTTAGATAAAGTCTGAGAAATTGTCTTCTTTAGTTTTCGCCCACTCCTCCAATATAATACTAAAATAAACGTCATCTTTACTTTTTCCTTCAGAGTCAACATAATTATTTCTAAAAACTCCTTCTTTAACAGCTCCCAATTTTTCAATAGCTTTCTGCGATCTTTTATTCTCTAGATCTGCGCTAAATTGTATTCTTCTAAATTGAATTTGTTCGAAACCAAAATTAAGCAGTTCAAATTTACACGCTTGATTTAAGCCCGTTCCTTGAAACTCTTTTCCGTACCAAGTCCAGCCAATTTCGCATTTTTGACTCGCGTGATTTAAATAACCGTATCGTGTGCTTCCTGCAACTTTGCCTGTAGCTTTATCAATAATTAAAAAAGGATAACAAATTCCGTCCGCTTTTTGTTTTAATGTACTTGAAATATAGTTTTCAAAATCTTGATCGTTTCGAACATACATTCCCATATATTTCCAGATATCATCATCAAAAATGATTTTCTTGAGTTCGATATTTCTTTCACTTTCAAAAGGAATTAAAAGAGCTTTTTCATTTTCTAAAATAATCTCCGATTGTAAAATTTCGCTGTTCATGAATTTTGTTTTTATTGAATGAATTAATCGAAAACGAAATTAGTTGTTTAATTTTTTCAAATAAACTAAATAAAATAACAATTTGTTATATTTTTAAAATCAAGAAAACTGAAATAACCTTTTCAAATCACTATTTACGAACAATTTGTTCATTTATTTTACGGCTCATGTATTATTATTAGTTATTTTTACGACCCAATATTAGATTTTCCTCGATGCAAACTTCATTAAAAATTGCTGTTGTTGGTTCTGGACTTGTAGGGTCGCTTCTGGCAATTTATCTTAAAAAAGCGGGTCACTCTGTTCATGTTTATGATCGTAGTCCCGATATTCGAAAAATAAATTTTTCTGGACGTTCTATTAATTTAGCAATGTCTAACCGTGGCTGGAAAGCTTTAGATGCAGTAGGTGTTGGCGATGCGGTTCGAGAAATCGCGATTCCGATGGATAAACGTGCCATACATTTGGTAGATAAACTGAACTTTCAGAATTACGGTCAGGAAGGCGAATCTATTTATTCTATTTCAAGAGGAAAATTAAACAGAAAAATGATCGATCTTGCTGAAGAAGCTGGAGCTGAATTCCATTTTGAACAAAAAGTTTGGGACGTTACTTTGAACGATGCCACACTTCATATTGGAGAAAGCGAAAGAGGAGAGTGGGAAGAAAGAAAGTTTGATATGGTTTTTGGTGCCGATGGAGCTTTCTCTAGAATTCGCCACAGAATGCAGCGCCAGAGCATGTTCAATTATTCTCAAGAATTTTTGAATATGGGATATAAAGAATTGAATATTCCAGCAAATCCAGACGGAACACATAAATTAGATAAAAATTCATTTCATATTTGGCCCAGAGGCGAGTACATGTTAATTGCGCTTCCTAATCTTGACGGAAGTTTTACCTGTACTTTATTTATGCCTTTTGAAGGAGAAAACTCTTTTGAATCGTTAACAGACCGCAAGATGGTTGAAGATTTCTTCGAGAAAAATTTTCCAGATTCTATTGAAGTTATTCCAGAATTGGCAAATGATTTCTTTAAAAATCCAACAAGTACTCTCGTTACCATGAAGTGCTTTCCGTGGACTTACGAAAACAAAGTTGCTTTGATTGGAGACGCTTGCCATGCCATAGTTCCATTTTATGGACAAGGAATGAATGCCGGATTTGAAGATATTACTGTTTTGAGTGAAATGATTGAAAAGTACCAAGACGATTGGAAGAAAATATTTGCTGAATATCAGATCTCAAGAAAACCAAATGCAGATGCAATTGCAGAGCTTTCGTATCGAAATTTCTTAGAAATGAGTACCAAAACAGCAGATGAAAAATTCTTGTTGCAAAAGAAAATTGAGAAAATCTTTTCAGACAAGCATCCAGACAAATGGATTCCCCTTTACAGTCGAGTTACTTTCAGCGATCGTCCGTATGCCGAAGCTTTAGCAATCGGAGATTATCAAAACGGAATTATGGAAGAAGTCCTTCGAATGGAAAATATCGAAAATATTTGGAACGGTCCAGAAGTAGAAAATAAAATTCTCGCTTTATTAGAACAGGCTTAAGTTTTTTCTAGACCGTATTTGAATAAGTAAAATAAACCTTTAGCATAAAGAAAACCCGACAGATTTTAAAACCGTCGGGTTTATTTTTTACTTCTTTAAGAATTTTGATAAAACCCCAAAAACACCTCTTATAAAGGTAGCGCTTGTCACCACTTTCAAAACAGATTTGGTAACGACCTCTGTAGTACTTGGTTCTGCTTTTGATGATTTCGCAGGAGCTTGCTCTTCTTGTTTTGCTGCAGCTTCAGAAGCTTGTGCCAGCTTCTTGTTTAAAATTTCAAAAGCACTTTCGCGGTCAATTTCTTCAGCGTATTTCTTTACTAATTTCGATTTACCGTTTATCTCGTCAATTTCTTCAGCAGACAAAACATCCATTCGGCTCATTGGCGCACGCATCATTGTAGCCACAAGAGGAGTTGGTATACCTTTTTCATTAAGAGCAGTTACCAAGGCTTCTCCAATTCCTAAACTCGTTAATAATTCATCAGTCTTATAATAAGGAGAAGTAGGATAATTATCCGCCGTTTTTTTAATTGCCTGACGATCGTTTGCTGTAAAGGCTCTCAACGCGTGCTGAATTTTTAAGCCTAATTGAGCCAAAACTCCACTAGGTACATCCATAGGGTTTTGAGTAACAAAATAAAGTCCAACACCTTTAGAACGAATTAATTTTACTATTGTTTCTATTTGCTCCAAAAGCGCTTTACTAGCTTCATTAAAAATTAAATGCGCTTCGTCAATAAAGATAACCAATTCGGGTTGGCCAGCATCTCCCTTTTCAGGCATTTTCTGATAAATTTCAGCTAAAAGACTTAACATAAAAGTCGAGAACAATTTTGGTTTATCTTGAATATCCGTCAGACGGATGATATTAACATAACCTTTCCCATTTTCATCAATTCGCATTAAATCGTCGGTTTCAAAAGACAATTCGCCAAAAAACAAATCTCCGCCTTGTTGTTCCAATTCTATAATTTTTCTAAGAATTGTGCCTGTTGTAGCAGTTGAAATTTTTCCATAATTGGCAGCAATTTCATCTTTACCTTCCTCAGTAATGTAATTAATTACTTTCTTAATATCTTTTAAGTCTAATAAAGGCATTTGAGTATCGTCGCAATATTTGAAAATAACTGCGACAACTCCAGCCTGTGTATCGTTTAAATCTAGAATTCGTGAAAAAAGAACGGGCCCAAACTCAGAAACCGTTGCGCGCAGACGAACTCCATTTTGTTTAGATAAAGACATCAATTCAACGGGAAATGCAGCTACATTATAAGGTACATTTATTTTAGCATGACGTTCTGTAATAAAATCTTCTTCTTTACCTTCTTTGGCTATCCCACTAAAATCGCCTTTAATATCCATCATTAAAACAGCAATTCCAGCATTAGAAAGCTGCTCCGAGAAAACCTGAATTGTTTTGGTTTTTCCTGTTCCAGTTGCACCCGCAATTAATCCATGGCGATTTAAAGTTTTTAGAGGAATTTTGACATGAGCTTCTGCAATTGGCTCACCATCAAGCATTGCGCCTCCAAGTATAATGCTGTCTCCCTTCGAGGAATACCCCGTATTTATATCAGCAATAAAATTCTCTTTTTTATTCATGTTTTTATTTGTAATTTAGATTGTTATATGAGTATTGCTTTGTTTTTGGGCACTTTTTATGTGGTTTTTTTTAGTAAGAAAAAGCTTTTTTTGATTGAAAATTTAATAAAAAAAAAATTCGCAGCTTTTTAAGAAGATATCAAAGGAATCTTTGAATATTTACTAAAACGTTGTAATTTTTCTAATTATCGTCCTTTTTTTTGTTTTATCTAAAAAATGATGATGGCAATTTAATGAGATATTTTTTAATTTGAAGTTAAATTTCGGTCAATTAAATTAAAAAAAGTTTTTTTATTTAAACTAAACGTATAAATTTGCTCCTCTACAAGTTAAATATAACTAAAAAATAAAAATTATTTAAAACTATTAAAATTAAAAAAAATGGCAAACGTTAAAGTTAAAAAAGAAAGCACTTCAAATGGCGGAGGAATGATCACTGGAATCATTATTGTAGCGTGTATCTTAGTAGGGGTGTTTATTTGGAAAGTAATCATGGGGGATTCTGCGAACTTCGAAGGAGGTAATCCAGAAACAGGACATCCAATCAATACATTAGGACAAGTATATAAAGGAGGTTTCATCGTACCAGTATTATTAGGTATGTTTTTAATGGTTGTTGTTTTTTCTATTGAAAGATTTATTGTTATCGGTAAAGCTGCAGGAAAAACTAACCTTGACAAATTCATGAAAAGCGTTCAAGGTAGTATTAAAGAAGGAAACATCGAAGCTGCTATTGCTTCTTGCGACAAACAACAAGGTTCAGTTGCAAACGCAATTAAATCAGCTTTAGTAAAATACCAAGATGTTAAAAAAGAAGGATTCAACAGCGAAGAAGCTTCAGAAGTAATCCACAAAGAAATTGAAGAGGCAACTTCATTAGAAATGCCAATGTTAGAGAAAAACATGACTATTATCTCTACTTTAGTATCTTTAGGTACATTAGGAGGATTATTAGGAACTGTATCTGGTATGATTAAAGCGTTTGGTGCGTTAGCTTCTGCTGGTACTCCTGACCAAGCTGCTCTTGCAACAGGTATTTCTGAGGCACTTATCAACACTGCAACAGGTATCTCTACTTCTATCTTAGCAATTATCTCTTACAACTTCTTTACTGCTAAAATTGACGATTTAACTTACTCTATCGATGAGGCTGGTACTACAATCGTGAATACTTACAGAAAATTCAGAGGAAGTTTAAGACAATAATTAATTTTTGATTTTTTATCAAAAAAATAAAATAAAAGATAATGGCTAAAATTAAAATGAAAAAGAAGTCTACATCGACAGATATGACTGCGATGTGTGACGTAGCGTTCCTTTTGCTTACGTTCTTTATCTTAACCGCTACTGCTAAAGTGCCAGAGGCATTACCTGTAGATATGCCTGCTTCTGTTGCAATAAGTAAACTGCCAGATACTGATTTGGCTATTATTACAATAGGAAAAGGGAAAGTCTTTTTTGACATCAAAGGAAGAGAAGTTCGTAAAAGAACTCTTGAAGGAATGGGTGCAAAATATGGTATTGAATTTTCAGAAGAAGATAAAACCAAATTTGCTCTTATGGACGATTTTGGTGTGCCAATTACAGGTTTAAAGCAAATCATTGATATGAAAGCGGCGGATAGAACCAAAGCAAACCAGCCTGGAATTCCTTTGGATTCATTAGATAATCAATTAAAAGAATGGCTTCTAATCTCTAGAAGAGCTACAATTGATTTGGATGACAAAGAATTGCAGATTGCGATTAAAGGAGATGCTAAAGAAGAATATCCAAGAATTAGAAAAATTATGGATATTTTGCAAGATCAGAAAATCAATTCCTTTAACTTAGTTACAGGTAAAAGAGGAAGAGACTTTTAATTAAAAAATATACACTAAGATGGCTGAATTAAATACCGGCGACGGCGGTGGTGGTAAAGGTGGTAAAGTAAGAAGTAAAAAGCAGAATTCGAAAGTCGATTTAACAGCGATGGTGGATTTGGCATTCTTATTGATTACATTCTTTATGTTAACTACTTCGTTGTCAAAACCTCAATCGATGGATTTGTCATTGCCAAATAAAGATGATGATCCAAATAAGAAAACTGAGGATACCAAAGTAGACGAGAATCGTACTATGACAGTAATGTTAGGTGGCGATAACAAAATGGTTTACTATATGGGGTTATTGGCAACACCAAAAGTGGGGCCAAAAGATATTGCATATGGTAAAGATGGAATCCGTAGAGAATTGTTAAAACAAAAGAAAAATGTTTTAGCTTATTCTGCTTCTTTAGGGAAACCTAAAAACGGAATCATTGTGATCATTAAACCAACGAAAAAATCAAATTACCGTAATTTGGTTGATATCTTGGACGAAATGGCTATCACTGGAGTTGAGACGTATGCAATTGTTCCTGAGTTTACACCAGAAGAAGCAAAAGTGATAGATAAAAAATAAGAGCAATCTTAAGTTTTGTCGACTTAAAAATCAAGAAGTATGAAATTAGATATTATAAAAAATCAGTGGCTTGATATCGTATTCGAAGGACGTAATAAGATATATGGAGCATACGAGCTGAGAAAATCAAACGGAAAAACAACTGTGAAAGCACTTGTTATTGGTTCTCTTATCTTTAGTGCTGCTGTTGCTGCTCCTCTTATCGCGAGTTTGTTACCAGACTCAACAGAAGAAGAAGAGGTTAAAGAGGTTAAGATGGCTGCGGTAAAATTGCCTCCTAAAAAAGAGGAAATTAAGCCTAATATGCCACCACCACCGCCACCACCACCAAAAGTGGATCAGGTTAAATTCGTTAAACCTGTGGTTGCAAAAGCGGAAGAAGTAACTGAAGACCCACCAAAAATTGTTGAATTAAAAGACAAAAAAGTTGGTGCTGAGACTATCAAAGGAGATCCAGATGCAGTTTTAACTGTTGATGAGCCAGTTGGAAAAGGACCAGTAGCAGAGGTGGTACAAGAAGATAACACTGTATATAATACAGCTGGTATCGAAGTAAAACCAGACTTCCCAGGAGGTATTGAGAAATTCTACAAATTCGTAGGAAACAACTACAAAACTCCAGAAGAAGAAGGTCTAAAAGGTAAAGTTTACGTTACGTTTGTAGTTGAAAAAGACGGGTCATTAACAGATATTAAAGTTTTAAGAGATATCGGTTATGGTACAGGAGCAGAAGCAATTCGTGTTCTTAAAAAATGTCCAAAATGGACTCCCGGCGAGCAAAATGGTAAAAAAGTTAGGGTATTGTACTCTCTTCCTATTACTATTCAATCTGCAGAATAATGTTAAAAGATATGCTTAATAATATTCAGAAGAAATCGCTCAAAGAGCGATTTCTTCTTGTTTTAGGAATACTGTTTTTTTTAATATATCTTGTACTCGGTTTAATGATTATGTTTTGGGAAAAACTTCCGCTTAATATGGAACCGAAATATAGATATGCCTTTGGTGGATTACTGATTGTATATTCTGGAATAAGATTTTTAAGATTAATTAATTCAAAAGAAGAATAATTATGTTGAAATATAGTAAGGCTTTAGGTTTGGTTGTTTTTGTCTTTTTGTTTGCCATGTGCAACCAAAAAAGCAAAAGTGAAACTGAAAAAGAAACCATTCTAAAAGGATCACTTGATATTGCGGTTGATGAAACGGTAAAGCAAATTGTAGACGATCAGGTTGCTGTTTTTGAAGGCACTTACTATGATGCAAAAATTACAGTAAAACCAAAATCTGAAGTTGAAGTAATTAATGATTTATTAAATCAAAAAGCTAAAGTTGCAATTACTACGCGAGATTTAACTCCTGAAGAAATTGCTCGCTTTGACAAAAGCAAAATTAAACCAAGAGTAACTCCTTTTGCTCATGACGCTATTGCTTTTATTTCTAATAAAAACAATAATGATACATTAATTGCGTTGAAAAGTGTGATTGATTTCATGCAGGGTAAAACGGATGGCAAAATTAAAGGCCTTGTTTTTGATAATCCTAATTCAAGCACGGTTCGTTACATGAAAGAATTAGCGAAAGTGAATGAAATACCTAAATCTGGTGTTTTCTCATTTAAAACAAATAATGAAGTGATCAAATTTGTTTCTGAAAACGACGGTATGATTGGTGTTATTGGCGTTAATTGGTTTTATCAGCCAACACCTGATATGAAAGAGACAATTAATAAAATAAATGTCCTTTATGTTAAAGGTTTGGATAGTAATGAATATTATAGTCCTACCCAAAACGACTTAGAAATAGGGAAATATCCTTTGGCACGTGATTTGTTTATTATCAATTGTCAAGGTTATTCTGGATTAGGAATGGGCTTTGCTTCATTCATTGCTGGAGATATTGGACAACGCATAGTTTTGAAATCAGGATTGTTGCCATACAAAACTCCAGGGCGAAAACTGAAAATTAGAAGTGAAATTATAAAAGATAAAGAATAAATTAATTACAATAAAGATGAATAAATTTAAAATTTTTAGTCTTGCATTAGTTGTGTCGGCTACGGCAACTAAAGCGCAGGATATCAACCAAGCAAAGAAGGCAATCGATGCTGAACAATTTGATAAGGCAAAAACTATCCTTAAATCAATCATCAAAGCTAAACCTTCAGACGGTGAAGCAAATTTTGTTTTAGGAAATGTTTATTTGAATCAATCTGTTATCGATTCTGCAAAAATCTATTACAATAATGGATTACAAGCTTCAGACAAGAAAAACTTAAGCTATATTGGTTTGGGTCAATTAGATCTTGATGCTAAAAACACAGCTGCAGCTCAAGCTAATTTTACTTTAGCGACTAAAGACATGAAGAAAAAGGATGTAAATGAATTTATTTACATTGCTAGAGCTTACATGAATTCTGATAATCCAGACTATAAAAGCGCAACTGATATTTTAAAAAGAGCTTTATTAGTTGATCCTCAAAATGCACAAGCATTATTGGCTATTGGAGATGCTTACTATGGAGCAAATAACCAAAATGATGCTTACAAAGCTTATCGCGATGCTTTTACAGCTGATAATACTTTATTGAGAGCAAAAATGCAATTAGGAGTTTTATTAAAAGGTGCTAAATCTTACGATGAAGCGATTAAATCTTTTAATGAGGTTATCGCTCTAGATGCAAACTACGGACCAGTTTACAGAGAGCTTGCTGAAACATATTACAAATGGGCAAGAAACAAACCTTCTACAGCTAAAGTTAACTTGCAAAATGCAATTACAAACTATGAGAAGTATTTAAGTTTGACAGATTACTCTCTTGATTCTAAAATGCGTCATGCAGATTTCTTGATCTTGGTTAAAGATTACAAACAATTAGAAACTGTTGCAAACAAAATGATTGCTCAGGATAAAGTAAATCCTAGAATTTACAGATATTTAGGATATGCAGCTTACGAAAACGGAAATGTTGACGTTGCTATTAAATCTATCGAAGATTTTATTAAAGCTCCAGGAAACAAAGTTATCGGAAGAGATTACTACTACCTAGGTTTAGCTAAAATTAAAAAAGGAACTGCTGCTGATGGTACAGTAGATCAAGCTGCTTTTGATTCAGGTTTGGCCGATATTAAAAAAGCGGTTGAATTAGAGCCTTTAGTAGTAGAAGAATTTGCAGATTTTGGAAAAGAATTATTCAGTAAAAAACAGTATGCGCAAGCTGCAGCTATTTTTGAACTTGGAGCAAGTAATCCAGAATCTAAAAATTATTTAGATGACAGTGTTTATTATGGAATTTCTTTATACTATGGTAATGCTAGTAAACCAAAAGAAAGCCGTGATGCTGTTGCTTTAGGAAAAGCAGATGCAGTTTTTGATAAAATCTTAACTACTGCTCCTAGTTATGATGAAGCATACTTGTACAAAGCTAGAATCAACTCTTTATTAGACAAAGATGATTTGATCATTAAAAACTACGAAGAGTATGTTGCTAAAATTTCTGCAAAAGGCGCTGAAGAAGTAGCTAAGCCAGCTGTAGCTAAGAAATTTGTTGAAGCTTACAATGGTATCGCTGCTGCTTATGCTAATACAGATAAAGCTAAAGCAATTGAGTATTTCAATAAAACTTTAGTATTAGATCCAGCAAACTCATATGCTACACAATCTATAAAAGCTTTAAAATAATTAGAGTATTTTAAGGAATATATAAAAACCGATAGTTCAAAAAACTATCGGTTTTTTTGTTCCGTATATTATTGACTATCTTTGCACTCTTAAAATATTAAAATGTTACCAAAAGAAATACAATTAGAAGTAAATAAAGGAGCAATGCTTCCTTTGATGGAAGAGTTTTATACCATTCAAGGAGAAGGTTCGCATACAGGACGAGCTGCTTATTTTATTAGAATTGGAGGATGTGATGTGGGATGCCATTGGTGCGATGTGAAAGAAAGCTGGAATGCTGAGCTTCATCCGCCAACAAGTGTAGATTTAATTGTTGAGAATGCTGCGAAGTATGCTGATACAGTTGTTGTAACTGGTGGAGAGCCTTTATCTTGGGATATGACGCTTTTGACAAAACGTTTAAAAGAAAAAAATCTAAAAGTACATATTGAAACTTCTGGAGCTTTTCCATTGTCGGGAACTTGGGACTGGATTTGTCTTTCGCCAAAAAAGAATAAGTTGCCTACTCAAACAGTATATGATAATGCGCACGAATTAAAAGTGATTATCTATAACAAACACGATTTTATTTTTGCAGAAGAACAAGCAGAATTAGTAAATGATAATGCGATTTTATTCTTGCAACCAGAATGGAGTAAAAAAGAAGAAATGACTCCGCTGATTGTTGATTATGTTATGAATAATCCAAAATGGAGAGTTTCATTACAAACGCATAAATATCTTAATATTCCATAAAACAAAAAATCTCTTCACGTGAAGAGATTTTTTTATTTTATGGAAGTATACAAGCTGTGTAAAAAGTAAACAGATTTTATGATTTCCAATTTTTATAATTTTTCAAAGCGGTAATGTGCGCCAAATGATGGTTTCCGTGCCAAGCATACATCCCGATCATTCTTTTAAGTTTGATTTCTGAATTATCAGCAGGATGTACAAAAGTTTTTTCTAAATCAGATGTTGGTAAACTTCGCATGATATAGCCTAATCTGAAATGAAGTCCTTTTAGTAAATCTAGAGTTGGTTGGATTGGCATTGTCAGATTGTCGCTTAATTCAGACCAAAGTACTTCGTCATAAGGCTTAATTACGGGATTGTTTTCTGTTAAAGCCCATTTTAGGCGAACATAGCAATTCATATGGCTTTCGGCACAATGATGAATAACTTGTCTTACTGTCCATCCGCCAGGTCTATAAGGAGTATCCAGTTGTTCGTCGGTTAAATGAATCGTTTCTTTTGCTAGTTTTTCAGGAAGAGTTTCAATTTCTTTGATTTTTTCAGAAAGATATTCTGTAGAATATTGTTCTGGCGCTGTAAATTTTCCGATAGGATATTTTAATTTTTCTAAATCTAGTTCATTCATGGTTTTATGGTTAGTTTTAAATGGAAAGTTTAGCTAAGTAATCGTAATGTTCTCCTTCGAGAATAAGTTCGCAGTTAAAACCGTTGGCAATTGCTGCATTTTGGAGTGTGTTATAATCCAGATATAACCAGTCAAAAGGTTCTTCTTTTTCTCCTTTATAGCTAATGTTAAAAACAAGTTCACCATAATAATCATTTTCAGACGGAATCCATTTGCCGCCGTCTTCATCTTCATCAAACATATAAATGATGTCAGAACTGTCAATTAAAATTTGTCCGTCAGGATTTAAAAGAGATTTTAATTTAGATAAGTATTTGTTGCAGTTTTTTAACTGGCCAAAAATACCTGTACCATTCATTAAGAGCAGGATCGTGTCAAATTTTTCTCCTTCAAAATCTAAAACATTTTCAACTTTAGCATTTTTTATTCCTCTAAGGCGACAGGTTTCAATTGCTTTTTTTGAAATATCAATAGCAGTTACTTCTAAATTGCGTTCATTTTGTAGCGATAAAGCATGGCTGCCGGCGCCACATCCTACATCTAATATTTTTCCTTTAGCCAATTGTAAAGCTTTTTGCTCAATTTTAGGCATTTCATTGTAACTGCGGAAAAGATATTCAACACTCATTTCGTCTTCTTCAGAGATTGAAGTTTCGGTGATAATGTCTTCAGGTGAGTTTTTGGTGTAAAAATCAAATATCGCCTTCCCAAAAAGATCTTTCATTGTTTTAGTTCAAAGTTTAAGGTTTCAAGTTCAAAGTTGTTTAATTTTGCAAATCAACTTTAAATAGTAAACTTGAAACAGATTTTAAATAACTTAAGTAAGTTAGCCAAAGATAAGCATAACGAGAATAAAAAGTATTTCGATAAGCTTAAAAAGAAACCGCCTAAAAATTTAGATTACATTATGCAAGATTTGCACAATGCTGAATTTAAAAGAACGGATTGCTTAAAGTGCGCTAATTGCTGTAAAACAACAGGGCCATTATTTACTTTGGCAGATATTGAGCGAATTTCAAAACATTTTAGACAAAAGCCGCAACAGTTCATCGATCAGTACTTGCGAATTGACGAGGATAAAGATTATGTTTTGCAAAGCGTTCCATGTACATTTTTGGATAGCGAAAACTATTGTATGATTTATGATGTTCGCCCAAAAGCTTGTAGAGAGTTTCCTCACACAGATCGAAACAAATTTTACCAGATTTCAAACTTAACTTTGAAAAATGTCGAAATATGTCCAGCGGCATTTAATATCGTAGAAGAAATGAAAAAGAAACTGCCATTATAAATAAAAACAGGTAATTGTTTCCGAGAATATACTGATTTCCTTTTTTAAGATGTATTTTTGAGAAAAGAATAATTAAGCAACATAAAGAAAACTCGTAATTTGAATTTAGAATATTTCATAGCCAAAAGACTTATTACTGCAAAAGATTATAAAAGCAGTATATCGGCACCCATTATAAAAATTGCTATTTCGGCAATTGCAATCGGAATTATCATGATGATGGTTTCTGTAGCGACTGGAATTGGTTTGCAGAAAAAAATTCGCGAAAAAGTTTCTGCTTTTAATGGCCAGATTATAATTTCTAATTACGATAATAACAATTCAGAAGTTACAACAGTTCCAATTTCGAAGAAACAGGATTTCTATCCTAATTTTAAATCAGTTCCAGAAGTAAGTCATATTCAAGCTGTAGCTAGCAAAGCCGGAATAATTAGAACCGAAAATGCTTTTGAAGGAATAATATTCAAAGGAGTTGGTGCAGATTACGATTGGAATAATATTAAAGAATATATCGTAGAAGGTAAATTGCCAGATTTTACAAAAGCATTGAATGAAGATGTTATTATCTCGAGATTTCTTGCTGATCGCTTAAATTTGAAAATCGGAGATCAATTCAATACTTTTTTTATTAAAGAGGAGCAAGGTAAGCTTCCAAACAGTCGTCGGTTTAAAATCGCAGCCATATTTAATTCAGGATTTCAAGATTTTGATGCAACATATATTATTGGCGACATCCGACATATTCAGAGAATTAATAAATGGAACGAAAACCAAGTTGGAGCGTTTGAGGTTTTTGTCAAAGATTTTAATGAAATTAAATCAATAGGAAATAAAATCTACGAAGAAACATCATCTAATCTCGATACGAAAACCATTGTAGAAAAGTACAGTTATATTTTCGATTGGCTTCAGCTGTTCGATTTTAATATTGTAATCATTCTAGGAGTTATGATTCTAGTTGCTACCATTAATATGGTAGTGGCATTGTTAGTTCTTATTTTAGAAAGAACTCAAATGATTGGAATTCTAAAGTCGATGGGAGCAAATAACTGGTCAGTTCGTAAAATCTTTTTATATAATGCTTTTTATTTAATTCTTCGAGGGCTATTTTGGGGAAATTTAATAGGGATTTCAATTCTGTTGATTCAGCAACAATTCGGAGTAATTCAATTAAATCCTGAAAACTACTATGTAAATCAAGCCCCTGTTTATCTAAATTGGCTTTATATACTCTTATTAAATCTGCTTACTGTTGGTGTTTGTTTTTTGGTGCTATTAATCCCCTCTTATATAATAACCAAAATATCTCCAGTAAAAGCAATTCGCTTCGATTAAGTAAAAGTA
>NZ_DHEI01000060.1:1554-6493 GCF_002399805.1 Flavobacterium sp. UBA4854 | reverse complement strand
AAAGTGAGCAGTTTCGTAAAAACTTTAAAAGTTGATATTGGTACGAAAGTAAAAAAAGGACAGCTTTTAATTGTTTTAGAAGCACCAGAAATCAGTTCGCAAGTGGCTGCAGCCGAATCTAGATTAAAATCTATGGAAGCCATTTACGCAACCAGCAAAAGCACTTACAACCGTTTGTACGAAACAAGCAAAGTTGAAGGAACGATTTCTAAAAACGATTTAGAAATGGCAAGCGGTAAAAAGAATTCTGATTACGCACAATATCAGGCAGCAATTGCAGCTCACAAAGAAATTTCTATTATGAGAGGTTACCTAGAAATTCGTGCTCCTTTTGATGGCGTTGTAGCGGCTAGAAATGTCAATTTAGGAACATTTGTTGGCCCAGCAGGAAAAGGTTCAGATTTGCCTTTATTAACGATTCAGGAGCAAAGCAAATTACGTTTGGCGGTTTCTGTTCCAGAATTGTACACAGGATATTTACACCCAGGCGACGAAATGAGTTTTAATGTAAAATCGCTGCCAGATACTTTTACAGCAAAAATTACCAGAATGTCTGGTGCTTTAGATTTAAAACTACGTTCTGAAAGAGTTGAAATGGACGTTCATAACACCAAAGGAAATTTATTACCTGGAATGGTTGCCGAAGTTTTGTTACCGCTTAACGCGAAAGACAGCACATTTGTAGTGCCAAAATCGGCAGTGGTAAGTTCTGCAGAAGGAATTTATGTGGTGAAAGTAGTAAACCACAAAGCCACAAGAGTGGATATTAAAAAAGGAAGAGAAATCGAAGATAAAATTGAAATTTTCGGCGACTTAACTCCAAACGATAAACTGGTAAAAATTGCCAGCGAAGAAACTAAGGAAGGCGATGTCATAAACGAATAACCTGCGTTTAGTCTTCAATTTAGTGATTACCAAAAACTGTACGCATTCTTAGGAATGCAAATTTAAAAATTTGCCTAAAAGGGCAGTTCTCTTGATTTGTGAGGACTGTCCTTTTTTTGTTAATAAATTATCTCACAAAGGCGCGAAGTCGCAAAGTTTTATTCTCATTTTTTGTCATTTTGATGTAAGGAGAAGTCTTCACTCGACAAAGATTGGAATAAGTTTTAGAATTTTTAGGAGCTATTCCCGCTGTTCCTTCCAATCTTTTGTGCCGAACCCCGACACTAAAAGATTTTCCCATCGGGGTTAGGGCATTTGTTTTCACAATAAATAAACAGGTAAAAATACGTAGTTATTTAGATTGATAAATTGATATTTTTGAAAAAGAGTAATTCTTAATAAACATTCGCTTATACAACCAATTTGGATAATTATCTCTACTTTGTAGATAACTGTATATAAATAAGTTAGCGGTAAATGTAACACAAACAATCCAACAAGAAATACAAAAACAAAACAAATAATATAATTTATATGGAAATAAAGAAAGCTAATTGGTTCGTAAGAATATTGATAATACTACTTTGCATTTTTATTGGCGGACTTATTTATTTCAATTTCTTTTGGTCTTGTCCACCAGTACAAATTTCAACCGGACTTCTTGTTCTTGTTGCATTTCTAACAGTTTTAGTTTTAAGTGAAGCCTTTGACAATTTTTCTATTATAAAACTTATTTCTCTTTCAAGAACTGTAAGCGAAACAGAGAATAAAAACCAAGAGCTTAAAAAAGAAAATTCTGATCTAAGAAATCAAATTATTTCAATTTCAACAAGCATAAGTCAAAAGCAAATAAACTCAACATTTGTATTGACGGATGAACTTGCAAAAATGTTATCAGTAAGACAAGCAGACGAACCTGAAAAACAACAAAAGCAAAAAGAAACTGAACAGGAAGCTGAACAAGGAACAACGACAACAACAACTACAGTAGCACCAACACAAGAACCAGCAACAAGGCGTTACATTAATCCAATTCGATATGAAGAAATTGCGCTTCCAAAATTTTTAGCTACTGAAGGATTAAGTCAACTTCCAATTATTAGCGACGCAAAATTCACTAATCAATTTCAACAAATTGACCCAGTAAGTGAATTTAGTCCAATATTTGATGGTTACATTAAAACTATAGACACAGAAATTTTCATTGAAATGAGAATTAAAAATCGTAGTATGACAATGTTGCGTGAACGACTTTATTTGATGCTCAGCAAAATCAATTATTATAGAAATATCAAAAGAGTAAATGCTTATTTGTTTCTTGTTTTAATTATAAGACCAGAGGAAGAGCAAAACGAATTGACTCTTGAGAGAATTAAAAAGGAATTTGAACCAGCTATTTCAAACGGACTTTTAAGAATAAGAGAAATTGAAATTACTGACGAAGAAAATCAACAAATTCTCGATGAACAACGATAACCAAAAAACAACTACCGCCAACAACTACTACAACGGATTTGAGCAATTGGCTTAATGAAAAGATGGTTTTGTGTTTGAATGATTTGGCAAATCCGAAGAATGGGCTTAATTTAGTCTCAAATCTACCTTATTACCAAAACGTTAGCAGTCAGCATATGATGACTAGGGACAGCAAATTACAAAGAAATAAAAAAGTCAAAAAAATGCATCTATGACACGGCCCAATTACATACTATCTAAAACACCTAATGCTGCACAACGCATTGTATTCACTTTTGAGGATAAACCAAACGAATATCCAAGCACTCCACAAATCTTTGAAGGCGATCCATTGACATCATATTTTGAACGGCTGACTAAGGGAGCAATTTTCTTCCGAAACCATAATGGAGAATATGTAGTTGTGAAAAGTGCATTTTCCAAAGACAAGCGAACTCTATTTGTATTGACAAAAGCTAATTACGTGTATCGGGAACAAAAAGATGGAGAATGGCAATCTGTACCCTTAACTAAACTTTCGGAAAAAGTTTTTGATAAAGATTTGCCTCGTTCACTTGCGGAAGTAACCTATGAAGATGGTTTATTTGTACACGGAAAGGCAGAATGGGGTTTCCATCCAACTGAAGAATTAGAAGAAATATTTGAGAGCTATATACAAAGGTTATAGATTAAATATTTTTAAAAGTGAAATGTAAAGAAAACTCCCGATAACGCAAATTTGCAACCCGATTGCGCAGATATATCTCCGCAACGATAGCGCGGATTTGCAATCCGTGCCCGCAAAGTAATGAATACATTATGTATAAAAATAAAACCTCGACTCAAAAATCGAGGTTTTTCCATTTTACACTCTTACTCCTCACTCAAATAAGGATTCAAAATCTCCGCCAATTCATTGAGCCAATAATAATTGTCTTCAAAATTTGGCAGTCCGATTTGGAGGGTTTCGTGTTGTTGCATTATGCCGAGAGCTAAAATGCAATTTACTTGTCTTAAGATTTTAGCCATATCTTCGGGATCTATAATATGGTTAAAAAAATCAATCAGCCTTGTTTCGGCTTCTTTGGAAAGGGTGTTGTTTGTACTCATAATGTCGTAATATTAGGAATATAAAAACCCTTGCATCTTAGTGTTCCTAACGCTTACGACGGCGTTTACGGTCGTTTCCGATACCGTACACATAATACAAGGGCAAATCTTGCTCTAATTTAAAGTCGTAATTTTTTAGGAACTTCAAATGTAGAGAAAACTATTTTAAAAAGAAAGATTTTTCTCTCAATAAATATATTCGTTTTATCAAATATAAGAAATCTATATTTCAACCGCATTTTTGTCATTTCGACGTAAGGAGAAATCACACTAGAAACTCTACAAAGTATTTCTCCAATCTTTGTCGATATGCGCGTGCGATTTCTCGTTCCTCGAAATGACATACGGGACGAATTCGCGAAGTTTTGTCATTTCGACCGAAGGGAGACCCGAGCGATAGCGAATAGGCGAAGCAAATCACACTAGAAACTCCTCAAAGTATATCGCCAATCTTTGTCGATATACGTGTGTGATTTCTCCCTTTGGTCGAAATGACAAACTAAATCAATAGACAAACTGCACGTAAACATTTGTCAGGCTGAGCGAAGTCGAAGCCCCGCAATATTTATCCCAAAAAAAATGCAAGACCAAAATATGATCCTGCATTTTTCTATAATTTGACAAATCTAAAAAAATATCTTTTTAGACTCTCTGGCGCTCGTGTATTCCTTCTTTAATTTCTTCCACCATTTTTTTATTAAAAGCGGGCAAATCATTTGGGTTTCGGCTGGTTACTAATCCGTGGTCTACGACAACTTCTGAGTCTTCCCATTGTGCTCCCGCGTTTATCAAATCGTGTTTAACAGAGAAAAACGAAGTTACTTTTCGACCATCCAAAACATCAGCATCCACCAGAATTTGAGGTCCGTGACAAATGGCGGCTACTGGTTTTTTACTTTCAAAAAACGAACGTACAAAATTTACTGCCGCTTCTTCTCTTCTTAATAAATCAGGATTTATAACTCCACCTGGCAGAACCAAAGCATCGTAATCGGCTTCATTTGCTTGATCTAATACGACATCAACATTGTATTCTTTGCTCCAATTTCCGTCTTTCCAAGATTTGATTGTTCCAGATTTCAAACTGACGATATCTGCATTCCAACCTTGCTCTTCCAGATAGGCTTTTGGCGATGCTAATTCTGACTCTTCAAAACCGTTTGTTGCTAATATGGCGATATTCTTTTTCATAATTTCTAATTTTTAAAATGTGATTAATTTTGATTTACCTAAAATTAGTTATTTCAAACAGCCAGCGAAAACAGTCGATGTTAAAGCTTTCTTTAATAAAAGTTAATTAACTGAAATACAGATTTTTATTAAAAATTAAACGAGAATTATGTAAGATTGAGGTCGATTTGGATTATTATTTTATAGTGATTTATTTCGTGTTTTTTGTCATTTCGACCGAAGGGAGAAATCACATTAGAAGCTCCGTAAAGTAATTCGCCAATCTTTGTCGATTCCCGAGTGTGATTTCTCGTTCCTC
>NZ_DHEI01000060.1:775-1238 GCF_002399805.1 Flavobacterium sp. UBA4854 | reverse complement strand
TCGCCAATCTTTGTCGATTCCCGAGTGCGATTTCTCGTTCCTCGAAATGACAAACCAGATTTAAAATACGTATATTCGTACAAAAAAAATGCTAAATCCTCAACTTGGTTATCATACTTATTACGTTTACATTCTGACAAATGAACATCGAACTTCTTTTTATATTGGAGTTACTAATAACTTAAAGAAAAGACTTGCAAAGCATAAAGAAAATATAGATTTAAATATTAGCAGTTTTGCTGCAAAATATAATATTCAGTTTTTAGTTTATTACGAAAAATTCACATGGATACAGGAAGCAATCGCAAGAGAAAAAAAATTGAAGAAATGGCGAAGAGATAAGAAAATTGAATTAATAAGAGGTTTTAATGAAACTTTTGAATTTCTTAATTTTCATTTTGAATGAGTTTTTTTTCAATTCTTTGTCGATTTACGTTTGTGATTTCTCGTTCCTCGAAATGAC
>NZ_DHEI01000060.1:0-548 GCF_002399805.1 Flavobacterium sp. UBA4854 | reverse complement strand
TCGAAATGACAAACTACTTTAAAAATACCTTAAAAATCTTCAATCACTTATATGTTCCTATAGGGTTCAAAAAATAAATGTTATTTTTGATAATCTTTTCAAAAGCACTTTATCAGATTATTGGATTTAAGCATTTCAGCTTTTATCTAAACAGCAACAACACTTAACATAGCATCTATGAATGTTTTACTCATTGAAGATGATAAACGCATCAGCGAATTTATTATAAAAGGTTTAGAAGAAAACAACTTTACCGTTCATTTGGCCGAAACGGGCGAAATGGCGCGCGACCTTGTACAAGAAAATACTTGGGATATTATTTTGATGGATATCATGCTTCCGGGAATCGACGGAATTCAGCTGACGAAATTAATGCGTTTTAAAAAGATTCATACCCCAATTTTAATGCTCAGCGCTTTGAGTAATACCGACGATAAAGTTACCGCACTAGATTCTGGTGCCGATGATTATCTTGTAAAACCTTTTCATTTTAAAGAACTCATTTCGAGAGTGAATGCGCTTACTCGAAGAACAAAATTTAATTACAA
>NZ_DHEI01000101.1:8041-12016 GCF_002399805.1 Flavobacterium sp. UBA4854 | reverse complement strand
GGAATTTAAAAATTTTGGAATTTTATCTTTTAAGCAATAACAGTAGTTTTTACAGGTTCAAAATTTCCATTTAAATGGGCTGCATTTGCTCTTCCGCTCGGATCGAGGTTTTCTTGCCATTTTGGAATCCATTTACGAACCGTTTGCGCCGCGCTGACCTGTGGATAGAATTTATAAAAAATCGATCTGTACAAGTAAGCTTCTTTTGTCGTTGGTGAGTTGTATGGAAATTCTGCACTTGCTCCAGCTAATTGCTCATCTGTAACTTGCGAAGCACAATATTCAATTAATTCATCTACCCATTTATATCCTACACCATCAGAAAATTGCTCTTTTTGACGCCATAAAACTTCTGAAGGCAAATAAGCATCTTCAGTATCAAAAGCTTTTCTTAGAATGTATTTCTCAACGCCATCATAAGTTTTTGGCTGTTTTTCTTCTGTTTTTATTCGAATGGCAACATCTAAAAATTCTGTATCCAAAAATGGAATACGAACTTCTAAACCATTTGCCATTGTCGTTTTATCCGCACGAAGTAAGTCGGCTGTAAACAGCTTTTGTACTCTTTCTATAGTTTCATCTTGAAATTCTTCTTCTGAAGGTGCATTTCTAAAATACAAATGTCCTCCAAAAACCTCATCTGCTCCTTCGCCCGACAAGATTACTTTTATTCCTTGACTTGCAATTGCTTTAGAAAGCAAAAACATTGGAACACCAGAACGCACAGAAATAATATCATAAGTTTCGATATGATAAATTACTTTTTCTAAAACTTTCACTCCTTCTTCTACAGAAAAATGAATTTCGTGATGTTCTGTTCCTAAAAATTCTGCGGCTTTTCTAGCTGCAACATTATCTGGCGCATCAGCATCTAATCCGATAGAAAACGAATGGAGTTTTTGTCCTTTTTCTTTCAGCAATCGAGAAGCAATAGAAGAAATCAACGAAGTGTCTAAACCTCCTGACAAAACAGTTCCTAAAGGCACATTGCCTAATAATCGTTTATCTGTAGCTTGAATCAAACTTTCACGAATCAACCCTAAATCAAGTGCATGAGTTGCATTTTTATGATCTTCGTATTCTGGGCGATAGTATTTTACAAAACCTGTTTTTGCCGTATAATAATGTCCTGGAGGAAAAGTAGAAAACGATTTGCACTGATCTGCAATAGATTTCATTTCTGACGAAAAATAAATTCGTCCTCTTTCATCCAAACCATAATACAAAGGTTTTACTCCAATCGGGTCACGACCTGCAATATATTTATCGCCATCTACAACCACAAAAGCAAAATCTCCATCCAATTTATTGCAAAAATCATATCCGAATTCCTCGTAAAGATGTACAATTACTTCAGAATCAGATTCTGTTCTAAAAGTATGATTCTTTAAAACCGTGTCTTTAAGTTCTTGATAATTATAAATTTCACCATCATGTACCATCCATGCTTTATCAGCTCCTTGAATAGGCTGTTTTCCCGAATTAAGATCAATTATAGACAGGCTTTCATGACAAAGTATACTGCCATTTTCCATAATATGAATATCGCTCTCATCAGGTCCACGATGTGACATTCTCTCAGAAAGTTCTTTTACAAGCTTGGGGTCTTTTCCTTTGCCAATAACGGCTAACAATCCAGACATACTATTTTATTTTTTATTTTTATTCTGATGTACCAGCCTCAAATAAGCTGTACATTAAAAAATCATTAAAATTTCCGCTTAAAAGCAAAACTAAATATTATTTTCTGCTTTCCTACATTTTGCATCTTAAAATTTCAGTGTTTAACTTTTATTTCAACGAAAGTCAAATTGGAAATAAATTTTAATCGATTACCAAAACTTTTAATTTTAATCTATTGAAAAACAGAAACTTTTTTAGACAAGAAAGACGCTCTCATAAAAGAACGTCTTTCGGCAATATATATACTAATTCTAAAAATTAAACTCTTAATTATTTAACATAAGCATCATCGTGAACATTTGCTACTGCTCTTCCAGATGGATCGTTTAAGTTTTTGAATGCCTCATCCCACTCCAAAGCAATTTTAGTACTACAAGCTACACTTGCCTCCTGAGGAACGCATAATGCTGCAGCATCACTTGGGAAATGTTCTGTAAAAATTGAACGATAGTAATATTCTTCTTTTGAAGTTGGAGTCTGCAATGGGAATTTAAATCTAGCGTTTGCCAATTGCTCATCTGAAACTTCTCTAGCTACAACTTCTTTCAAAGTATCAATCCAGCTATATCCTACTCCATCAGAAAATTGCTCTTTTTGTCTCCAAGCAACACTTTCTGGAAGCATATCTTCAAAAGCTTTACGAACAACCCATTTTTCCATCGGATGCTCTTTGTTGATCATTTTATCTTGCGGGTTAATGCGCATTGCAACATCCATAAATTCTTTATCTAAGAATGGTACACGACCTTCAATTCCCCAAGCTGCTAAACTTTTGTTTGCACGTAAACAATCGTACATGTGAAGTTTTCCTAATTTACGAACGTTTTCTTCGTGAAATTCTTTAGCATTTGGCGCTTTGTGGAAGTATAAATATCCTCCAAACAACTCATCTGCTCCTTCTCCCGAAAGAACCATTTTGATTCCCATAGATTTGATCACTCTCGCCATTAACCACATCGGAGTCGAAGCTCTAACTGTAGTTACATCATACGTTTCTAAGTTGTAAATTACATCACGAACGGCATCTAAACCTTCTTGGATTGTAAATTTAATTTCGTGGTGAATCGTTCCGATATGATCTGCTACTTTTCTCGCTGCAGCTAAATCTGGAGAACCTTCCAATCCAACAGAGAAAGAGTGCAATTGCGGATACCAAGCATCTGTAGTATCATCTGACTCGATTCTTTTTTGAGCAAATTTCTTCGCCACAGCCGAAGTAATAGAAGAATCTAAACCTCCAGAAAGTAAAACTCCGTAAGGAACGTCACTCATTAATTGTCTGTGAACCGCAGCTTCCAATGCTTTTCTGATTTCTGGAATGCTAGTTTCGTTGTCTTTTACTGCATCATATTCTGTCCAGTCTCTTTTGTACCATTGTACAAATTCACCATCTTTACTTGATAAATAATGTCCTGGAGGGAATAATTCGATTTTTGTACAATATCCTTCCAAAGCTTTTAACTCAGAAGCTACGTAGAAAGTTCCGTGTTGATCCCACCCAATATATAATGGAATAATTCCCATGTGGTCACGAGCTACGAAATACTCATCTTTATCAACATCATAAATCGCGAAACCGAAGATTCCGTTTAATTCATCAACAAAGCTTACTCCTTTTTCTCTGTAAAGTGCTAAAATAACTTCACAGTCACTTTCAGTTTGAAAGTTATATTTTCCTTCAAATTGTTTACGCAAATCTCTGTGGTTGTAAATCTCACCATTTGCAGCTAAAACTAATTTCTTGTCTTCTGTAAATAAAGGCTGTTTTCCTGAAGCTGGATCTACAATTGCCAAACGCTCATGAGAAAGAATCGCTTTATCATTGCTGTAAATTCCGCTCCAGTCTGGTCCGCGGTGACGAATGATTTTTGACATTTCTAATACTTGAGGTCTTAACGCTTCGGCTTTTTGTTTAAGATCAAAGGCACATACAATTCCACACATAATTTTATATTTTAATTCTTTAAATTTTAATTTGATAGGGCAAAGATGTGATATTAGTTACAATTGAAAAACACAATTATGTATTTCAATTATAATTTAAAACCATAATTTTATTTTTACATATAAAATGTAAAATTTAGAAGTAAAAACAAGCTCAAAACTTGAAAATTTTAATTTGGACTATAAAACTGGTTGAAAATTGAAAGTTTTAAGCAGTTTTTTGAGTTAATTTTTGAGTTATTCCATTACTAAATGAAAGATTCGTAAAGAAGAGTTAGAAAGTTGTTCTTGTATTATTGTTTTACAAAATAATACAAGACATTATCAAGAAGCTCTACAAAGATTGGC
>NZ_DHEI01000101.1:0-7879 GCF_002399805.1 Flavobacterium sp. UBA4854 | reverse complement strand
CTCGAAATGACAAGATTGAGTGAAGATGATTATTTAGAGAACTTTGTCAAAGTTTAAAACTTTGACAAAGTTGTTCCGAGACCAATAGATTACTCAACACTTTCAATAGTATAATGCGTCTTATTAATCTCAAATTCAAATCCCTACTTTATTTCCCATTAAGTGATTTCCTAAAGGAGATTGTGGAGAAAGCGCAATGACATTAATTCCGTCAATAGCAATTTTTGGAAGTGCCACACTTACATACAAATAAATTCCGTTTGCTTTTACTAAACTTCCTAAAACAATATTTTCAGTTGTTTTAAGCGGATCTATTTTATCTAAAATTGCTTTTTGCTCTAATTGCTTCTTTTAATTTATTAGTCAGTTTCTCTTGTTCAATATGCATCATTGACAAAGCAGTTTCGTGTTTGTCGCCTGCAGAACCTTTGGCATCGTTTTTTGAATCTTCGGTCAAACCAGAAATCATGTCTTTAAAAACATCTATTCGATCTTGAACCATTTGAGTGTAGTGAGAATATATTTTTTCTTTGAAAGTCATTTTTTTTAAAGGTACTAAGATTCTGAGATGCAAAGGTGCAAAGGTTTTTTTTCTTTGTCTAAATTTTATTCGAAAAAAGCTTTTGGATAAACTACTTCTCCGCTTACATTTTTTAAACCATATTCTGTTAACGCGATAACCATACAGTTTTCAGCTGGAACATCAAATGGCATTTTGATATTGTATTTTTCGCAAAGTTCATATCCAAACCTCGGGTAATAATCTTGATGACCTAATAAAATAACCGATTTGTAACCTAAACTTTTTGCAATTTTATGACCGTGTAAAATAAGTTTAGAACCAATTCCTTTTCCTTGAAATTCTGGCAAAACCGAAACTGGAGCAAGTGCTAATGAAGGAAAGATTTGAGATTCATTTTTTACTTCAAGTTTAGTAAATAAAATATGACCGACAATTTCATCATTCATTTCAGCAACGATTGACAATTCGGGAATAAAAGCTTCAGAATTCCTCAGTCTTTCTACCAAAAACTGCTCTTTGTGATCGCTGTATTCTTCCTTTTCAAAAGCTTTTTCTATCAAATGAAAAACACTTTTAAAATCGTTTTTATTTTCTTGGCGTAGTTTAATTTCCATAATATAAAATTAAAAAAAACAGCCACGAATTCACGAATCTACTCCAAAAAATTCATGAGCTCATGGCTGAAAAAAAAGGCACATTCATTTAAAATGTTTTTGTGCCTAAGTATCTTTATGGCAAAGATCTCTTAAAAATCAAATTTATAATTTGCACCTCCTAAAACTTGGAATCCTTGTACTGGATAATTTAACCATTTTTCGTAAGCTTGGTTTCCAATGTTATTCAATTTCAAGAAAAACGTCAAACGTTCGCTAAATTTATATCCTAAATGAGCATTGGCGTCAAAATAGCTTTTTAAGGTAATTGATTCTGCATTAATGCCTAAAGAAGTATTGGTTTGCATATCTTTTCTTTCGCCTACATAAAACACATTCAAACCTGCGTACCACTGCTTTGTAATATTAACGTCTAAAGTCGAACTTAATTTCATTGTTGGCAAATTCCACGCTTCAACTGCATTATCTGTGTTATAACTATTAAAAGTTCCATTAATTCCGAAAGTTACATTTTGAGAGAAATCGGCTTTTAGTTCTGCATACAAGCGGAAGGTTCTAATATCTTCATAAACTACTCCAAATGAGTTCCCGAAAGCATAATCTTCGTTTGTAACAACTTCTGTGTAATCATTCGCTTTAAACAATGCTTTATTTTTCTCATTCAAATAAGAACCTGTCAAGTTATAATTTACATTGTTAGCCAATTTTCCTTTCAAACCAGC
Organism: Flavobacterium sp. UBA4854; assembly: GCF_002399805.1. NCBI lineage: Bacteria > Pseudomonadati > Bacteroidota > Flavobacteriia > Flavobacteriales > Flavobacteriaceae > Flavobacterium > Flavobacterium sp. UBA4854. Next base: position 6,020 of record NZ_DHEI01000101.1, on the reverse strand, counting down.
AAAAACATTGTATTGTGTGCTTGATGGACGCATGTTTAAAGTTGGAGATAAAAACGGATTATCTGTCACAAAATCTGCATAAGAGTTTTGGTTTAAAGCTCCATTTACCCCAGTATAGAAAATCATTAAATCGCCAACCAATTTATAAGATGCATTCACTTTTGGATAGAAATAAAATTTATTACCGCTGTTTTCAGAATCTGCACTGTAATAAATTCCAGCTCCTAATTCTAAAGTCCACTCGTTTTCATTGACCACAAAACTTGGCTCGATTCCAACATTTGTAAAACTATATTTTAAAGCTTCCGTATTGTCATGTAAATAATTATTCTTGAAAGAACCGCTTACGTGATCTACAATAACGTTTGTTTTAATAGCCTGATCCATTACATCAACAGTAAAAGTCGGCTTTACATAAAATCTATTTTCTGAGGAAGAATAACTGTCTGAAAAGTGTGTAAATCTTGCTGAAAGCTTACTAAAAATACTTTCTGTAAATTCTGCATTTCCACCAAGTGAAATTGTGTTATAAGAATGATCTGGATTAATGCTGTTTACCAAATCGTAACGCTGATCTGGAATTGTCGAACCAAAATCTGACGGAAGTCCGTACCAATTATAAATCTGATTTTGATATCCTAAATCAACGTTCCAGTTATTATCTCTATTATTTTGACCATAACCAACATTAATTGCTGTATCGTAAAATTCATCATTCAATTCCACATCTTTAATTCCGCCTTGAGAAGAATGATGGCGAAACATTCCGGCCACATAATCATTGTTTCCTAAATCTTGATTTACAAATAACTCAGCGTTTAAAGTGCTATAATTACCAACACCTACAGTCGCATAATTATTAAACAATCTTTCTTTTTTTGCTTTTTCTACGCCCTCCGCTTTTCCTTTTGAAGGCGTAAAAGTCGATGCCACAGGAACAGACAAAATACTGTATTTAATAACTTCTTTTGGCTGATTACCGCTATCGTCAAGCGAAGGCGTTTCTTTCACTTTAAAAGCATCTGAAATAGTCGGCGAATAAGGTTTTACTACATTTACAGTTTCAGTTCCGATCGTTTCATTTTTCTTTTGCGCAATCGAAAACTGAGCAGTAAATAACACTAACAAAATGATTATTTTATGTCGGCAGTTTAATTTCATATTTATATTATTGTGTAAAATGTTGTTTGTAAAATGTAAAATGTGTTTTCAACCAATATTCTCTTTTCACATTTACATCTTTCTTTTCACATTTCACTTTTTACATTATCTAATTTTCTAATTATCTCAATTATCTAATTTCTAAGCTTCCCATTCTCCTTTAGCCACAAACTGAGCCTTTCCTCCTATTCTAATATCAAAAAGATCTCCGCTTAGTTTTCCATTAAAATAAATCTCAGATGGGCGGCCAATGTAATCTCCTTGATGATTTGTCAATTCAAATTCAGGTTTATGATATTTTAATAAAAAGGCCTGCAAACATGTACTTGCACTTCCTGTTGCAGCATCTTCCACCAACTGATTATGTTCAATACACAACATTCTGCTGAACAATTTTTCTCCTTCTAAATAATAAAAGTATAAACCTCTGTGGTCTGTTTTGCAGTGCTGTTTCATCCATTCATCAGCTTTATCTTTATCTAGAACCAAATTTTCTAAAGCTCTTTTACTGCTTAATCCAACCATTACAAAAGCGCTTCCAGTTGTGACTTCCTGAATTGGAAACTGATTTTCGAAATCGCTAACTTGTAAGTTGCTGAAAAAAGTAAAATCTATTTTAGAAAAAGTATCCCAAAACTTTGGCTGAGCTGCTTTCAACCAAATCAAATCGTCTGATTTATTGATAGAAATTGGTCCAATTGGCACTTCTAATTTTATTTCGTTCGGAGCATTTTCAAAGATCTTATTCATCAAAACCCAAGAAGTTCCAATAATCGGATGTCCCGCAAATTGCATTTCGTGAGCCGGGGTAAAAATTCTAATTTCTGCTTTATTATTGGCTTTATCCAGTTTGGTAACAAATGTGCTTTCTGCAAAATTTATCTCGCGTGCCATTTGTTGCATTTGTGCTGTACTTAAATTTTCCGCGTTCATAAAAACTGCCAACTGATTTCCAGCATATTTTTTATCAGCAAAAACATCAACTATATAAAAAGGTAAACTCATTGTTTTTTTTTTGTAAAATGTAATTTGTGAGATGTAAAATGTTTTTCGTTATTTTCTATTTCACAGAAAACATTTCACTTTTCACTACTTAAACTATCTATTAATCGACGAATTTGTTTTTGATTCTTCCGATTTAATTGCAGCTAATTCTTTTTTCGCTTCTTCGACAACATCTGGATAATCTGTAAAGTTGTTAATTACGTTATCCAAAATATAAGTTGCTTGATAGCTGTCTTTCAATCCGTAGAAATTTTTCGCCATTAACACCAAACCTTTCGCTCCATAATATTTATAAGCAGAATAGCTTTTTGCCAGTTTTTGAACTGCCGTATTCGAAGCTTCATATTTCCCCTCTTTTGTTTTGAAATACGCATCATAATACAAAGCTTCTGCTGCTAATTCTCCTTTTGAAGTAGCTGAAAGTTTTGCATAAGCCGCTTTTGCTTTATCTTCATTTCCTGTTTGCATTGCTGCACGCGCTACAATAATTTGTGCATCTGCTTTTACGCCTGCATCCGATTTCGGATTTTCTAATACTTTTTCAGCAGCAACTACAGAACGGTCATAATCTTTTTTGTCGTAATAACATTTCATTAAGTTGGCTTGTGCAAAAGTTTTATTCTGAGGATAATCGGCTTCACTTTCTAACCTTGTTAGAACCGGAATTGCTTTATCACAATCTTTTGTTTTCAAATAAATCTGAGCCAATCTGTTTAAAGCTTGCTCTGTAAACTCGTTTCTAGGCTGATCAATTACAAACTGATAATTTGCAATAGATTTCGTTTCAGAACCTTCTGCATAAGTCAGCTGAGCTAAATAGAAATTAGCTTCTAACGCATGCATCCCGTTCGGGAATTTAGAAACATAACCCGCGAAACCAGTAATTGCTTGTTTTGAATTGTTTTGGCTGTATTGTTTAAAAGCCGCATCGTAAGTATCATTATCCAATTCGGCATCTGTAACGGCAACGAAATCTAATGTACGAACCCAAGTTGCATATTCGTCTACTTTTCCAGAGTCTACATAAATTAATCGTGCTGTAGCTACTGCTTCTAAAGCTTCTGGAGTTTTCGGGAATTCGGCTGCAACTTTTTTAAATTTTGTTAAAGCCTGTTGATCACGATCTGAATTATAATAAATCAAACCTTGTTTTAAAATTGCTTTTGAAGTAAAAGACCCGTTATTAAATTCAGAAATCAATTGATCATATGTTTTAATTGCTTGATCGTTTTTCTTTTCAGCAACATAAGTATTTCCTAATTCAAATAAAGCATCGTCACGGTAAGATGACTTTTTGTACATCTGAAGGAAATTATTTAACTCATCAACTTTCTTATCATTTTTAGACATAAATCCATAAGAAAGTGCTTTTTGAAATTGAGCATAATCTGCGTCTACGCCTTTTGCAGCAATTGCTTTTGCGTAAGCTTCGTTTGCTGCGCTATATTTTGAAGTTACAAAACGGCAATCTCCCAAACGTAAATAAGAATCGTTTAAACGAACTTTGTCTGAAGGCGAATTATCAATTTGAGCCTGAAAAGAGTTTGCTGCCTGATCGTAATCTTTCAATTTAAAGTACGTGTAACCAATATTATAATTAATGTTTTTATATTCGTCTGTAGATTTTGCGGCAGCCATTCCAGCAAATTGCTTGTAAGTCAATAACGCATTTTGCATATCATCATTCAGATATTCTGTTTCTGCTTTCCAGAAAGTGGCACGCGCTGTAAACTCAGGAGTTTTTTGTTCACTGATAGCACTTTTGAACATTTTACCCGCTTCTTGGTAATTATTTTCGTTGTACAATTCCAATCCGCGGTAAAAAAGCACTTTTTGGTATGCTGCTTTATTTTCTGCACTTCTATTTTTTTCTAATAAAACTAAAGCCTCTTTATAGTTTTTAGAAGAAATATAAGAATCAACCAATAGTTTTTCTACTTCTGAACGACTTGAATTGTTTGGATATTTTTTAAGGAAATCTAATAAAATACCAGGAACAGCCTGATAAGCGTTTCCGATATCATAACTCAATTTAGCATAATTTAAAGCCGCATCTTCTTGAATTTGAGCATTAAAATCCATTTCAGAAGCATTTTTAAAAGCGTTTAAAGCTTCTTGCTTTTTACCTGTATTTAAATAACTTAATCCTAAATGATAGTAAGCATTTTGAGCCACAAAATCTTTTCCTTCAATAATTTTATTGAATTGAGAAATGGCTTTTTCGTACTCTTTCTGCTCATAATACGCATAACCTAACTGATAGAAATCGGTATTGTTCCATTTCCCTTTTTTTCCTGCATATTGTTCTAAATACGGAATTGCTTTTCCGTATTGTTTTAAATTGAAATAACTTTCTCCAATAATTTTATTCAGTTCTGATTTTTCAATATCGTTTGATTTATTCATGGCTACCAATCCTAGATCAATCGCTTTTTGGAAATTTCCAAGTTTGAAATTCATATCAGCTTGGTAGTATGACAACTTCTCTTTATACTTTTCTTCGCCCGAAACCTCATCAAAATATTTTGTAGCCTCTTTATAATCGTCGCCTTCATACGCCATAAAACCTAAATAATATTTGGCTTGAGAACCATATTCTTTAGAATTTACCACTTTATTAAAATAGTTCGTAGCTTCTTTTTTCTTTTTAGCATTAAAATAGCTGTAGCCTTTCATGAAGTTAAACTTATCCGATTCTGTTTTACTCATGTAGCTTTCGTCAACTTTATCAAACCACTGCAAAGCTTTTGGATAATTTCCTTGTTCGAAGAAATATTGTGCTGCCTCAATATAAGCCTGATTCTGTTTAGTACTAGTCGGATAATCATTTACAAATTGCTCTACCAAAGCATCGGCATTTGCTTTATTGGTTCTAATGGCAGAATTAGCAATATAGAAAGCACAGTCAGACTGTACTTCTTCATTTGTAGTATTGTTTTTTACTTTTTCAAAAATCAATTGTGCCGAAGCATATTGTTTGTCGTTATATAAAGCCAGTGCTTTGTCAAAATCCTTTAATTCGTACGTATAAATAGCCGATTTTTGTGCCGAAGCTATAGACGAGGCAAGGAAAATTTGGAATAAAAAGAACCTGGAAAGTTTACGCATTTTAGTAATATTTAGTATTCAAATGTATCATTTTATACGGGTTATAACGAAACGTTTTGAGGTTTTATTATGAACAAATTACTAAACTGCTGCTATTTTACGCTTTAAAAAACTTCAAATTATTGGTTCTCAAACTTTATAAAACAAATAATAAAAACCCACTAAACGCCATTGGATATTTTAAGCGTAAGAAAACTTTCCTGCTATTTATCAAATGAACTTATATTGATTATACAGTTTGGTATTTAAACTTTTTCCTAAGAAATGATTCAAAATTATTTTGAATACAAGCGTTATCTTATTACTTTTACCATTCAAACCAATTTTATTATGTCACAAACCGTACTATCTCTTAAAGAAGTCACTATATATCAAGAAGGAAGAAAAATTATATCTCACATTAACTTAGATGTTAATCATGGTGAGTTCATCTACATAATCGGTAAAACCGGTTCTGGAAAAAGTAGTTTTCTTAAAACTTTATATGCTGATCTACCGTTAATTGAAGGCGAAGGACATATTGTTGAATTTGATTTGGCAACTTTAAAAGAAAACGACATTCCTTATTTAAGACGTAAAATTGGTATTGTATTCCAAGACTTCAAACTGCTTCCAGACCGTTCTATTAAAGACAATATGCTTTTTGTTTTGAGAGCTACAGGATGGACTGAAAAAGAAGCTATGCAGCACAAAATTGATGAAGTTTTGGACAAAGTAGGAATGAAAGATTTTATGAACAAAATGCC
>NZ_DHEI01000062.1:3161-4328 GCF_002399805.1 Flavobacterium sp. UBA4854 | reverse complement strand
GTAATTTTTTGCAAAATTACAACTTTTAGTTCAATTTGTACCAAATTGAGGTTCAAAGGTTCAAAGTGACAAAGTTGCAAAGGTTTTATATTCAGATGTTAAACCTTTGTACCTCTGAGCCTTTGTAACTTTGTACCTTTAACGGTAATCAAAAAAACGAATTGGTTTTCGGCTCATTGGATTAAAAACCAACGGATTCAAAACTTCTTTTGAAGCAAATTCTATTTTTGGAGTCACTCTTAATTTGGCTCTAAAATGATCTTTTATTTCCTGTAAAAATTCTGGAGTTTGGTTTTTAACGGCAATTTTAATCAAGATTTCATCTGTTCCTAAATCATTGGTAGAGATTTCGATCAAATGATTTTCGATATTATCAAAACTGCTCAAAACATCGTTCATCGCTGGCGGATAAAGCGTTGTCCCTTTATATTTAATCATTTGTTTTTTGCGTCCAACAACTGGTCCAACGCGTAAAGTATTTCTGCCACAAGCACAAGGCTCGTCATGAAACTGAACCATGTCGCCCGTTTTAAAACGTAATAAAGGCATAGCTTCAATTCCTAAAGTTGTAAAAGTAAGTTCGCCAGTTTCTCCATTTTTTACTGGCTGATTATTTTCGTCTAAAACTTCTACAATGATCAATTCTGGGTGATGATGTCCGCCTTTTCCATGTTCACATTCGGTAAAAGCGGTGCTCATTTCGGTAGAAGCATAAGTCGAAAATAACTTAATATTCCATTTATCGGTGATTTTTTTTGATAGAATATTCATGGAGAAATCTTGTTCTCTCAAAGATTCTCCAATACAAATGGCACCTTTTATGCTCGAATTATTATAATCGATTCCGTGTATTTCAGCGTATTCAATTAATTTGAGAAGGAAAGAAGGAACTGTAATCAAATAACTAGGATTGTATTTAAGAATAGAATCCCACTGCATTTCTGGAATTCCTGCACCAACACGAATTACGCCAACTTTCAATTTTCTAAGACCTAAAAAATAAGCCAAACCAGCCATAAATTTTCGGTCAATTGTCGTCATCAATTGTACTACATCGCCTTCAGCAATTCCAGCGCAGGCAAAAGAAATGGCTTCGTTATAAGCCAATCGATCTAAGTCAGAATCGGTTAAACCAAAAGTAACGGGATCTCCTAAAGTTCCAGACGT
>NZ_DHEI01000062.1:0-3125 GCF_002399805.1 Flavobacterium sp. UBA4854 | reverse complement strand
AAGAAATCATCATTATATTGCTGCAAATCTTCTTTGGTTGTAACAGGTAAATGCTGTAAATCCTCCAGCGTTTTAACTTTCGAAATGTCAATATTCTGTCCAGCAAAAAGTCTTTTATAAAAAGGGGAATTTTCGCTGATGTATGCTAAAAGTTCGGCTAATTTTTTTTCTTGAAAAATTTTAATTTCTTCTAAAGAATCTTTTTCTATTGCTGGAATCATTGTAATTTTCTTTTGACTTTTTTTAAATATTTTTCAATTTTTTCTTTATCAGGAACTGTAGTGATCTCGTGACTCAAAGCTTTTTCAAAATTTAGCTTTGCTTGTAGAAATTCCTTTTTTTGGTAAAAGTACAATCCTGTCTTATAATATACAACCCAATAATTAGGGTTTAACGCTTGATAATTCTGAAGAAACTCTAGAGAAACAGTTTCTTTTTTTTCTAAAATAGAATCTATTTTATGATCTTCAATTTTGAACTTTTTAAAATTCTGAAAAGCAATTGTTTCCAAGAAAGGATCTTTTGCAATATTCAGATTTTCTTTCTGAAACGATTTTGTTTCATTTCTATTTTCGCCAAAAATTGAAGTCAAATCATAACAAACAAATTCGCCCAATTGAAACGGATTTGCCGAAACCCAAACTAATTTTTCTTTTGGTTTAAAGATAATTCCGTGATGCGCCAACAATTGATTGAGTGCTTTTTCATTTCCATATCCTAAAGAAATGTTTTTTAGACCATCTTTATTTCTAAGAATTTCTGAAGCAATCTCAGGATTTACTTTTGGGTTTTCAGACAGCAATTCCTGCATTCTTTCGTAACGATATTCAGAGTGACTATTGGCAATTTGTTCCAGATTTCGTTTGTCTTCTTTGAAAGCTTCTCCTTGAAAATGATTCGAACAAATTAACTGATCTGAATTTGCAACATCATAAACGTCCATTTTATCTGGAGAAACTTCAATTAAAATGGCTTTGTTATCATTGGCACTTCCAACCATAATTGATTCAGAAACAAAGACTTTTCTTTTTTTTGCAATAGCAATGGCTTCGTCAAGATTTTTGGCGTGCTGTAAAATTTCGCGAGTCAAGATAGAAATCGGTGTTTTCGCACTAAGCGGAATTTTAGATTTCGAAGCATTTATTGTTACAGTCAATCCTTCATAATTCATTCCAGAAACCGCTCCGATCATTCCTGGCCAAGTGACCATCATAAACGGATATCCTTCTTTTGGTTTTATAAAGGCAGCGATTTTATTTTCCGCGAAAGCGTCATTCACATAAAAATCAAAATTTCGCGCCAGAATTAAATTTCCATCTTCCGATTTTTCGTTCCAAGCGGCAAAAGAAGAACAGCCAACTAAAGCCAAATCCTGTAAAGCGTGTCCAATATCATGTGCAGCATGTAAGTACAAACCGCGCTGATATTGCGGTGCGATATTATCAAAGTCGTTCGAAGTATATTGAGAAACACCGTAAATTTCAGTCTGATATTCGCTGGGAACATTTAAGTACAATTTACGATTGTACCATTTTAAAAACTGACGAAGCATTTTCTGCTGGAATTTTGACGGAATTAAATCGGTTATTTTCGAGAAAAAAATGCGTTGCTGTTTGTGTAAAAGTGAATCTGTCAGAGCTCCAGTTGAAAGCCCAATCTCAAGCGGATCACCTTCGACATACAATTCCCAAAGACCTTGTTTGTTTTTTAAAAGGGAATTTTTTCCAGAAACAAAAATACTATCAGATAATTTGGTGACAGTAGGTTTTGCATCATTTAAACCTGTAAGATCTGGAGTGTGTTTTTTTGATTTTGAAGTGCCGCAGGAAACCATCAAACTTAAAAAACCGATGAGAAAAATATAAAGAATTCGGTTTTTCATAATGAGACTATTCAGATGCTTTTTTAATTTTTTCGAGCAGATATTCTTTTCCTACAATTTCTGAGCAAGTTATAACCGCTCCAACTGTAACTCCCAAGACACCATGCATGTTGATACTTTGGCCTGTAAGATAAAGATTTTCTACCTTAGTTTTAGTCGGAATTAAAGTTTTCATCGGATTATTAGAATCTTTAACATATCCGTACATATTTCCTCCGTCTCCGCCAATATAATCACGATACGAAAGTGGAGTAGAACCATGAACCGATTTAATACATTCTTTTATTCCAGGAAACTTTTTCTCGATTTCTTCTAAAAATTTAGTCGCTTTTTTGGTTTTGAATTCCTCATAACTTTCTCCTCGATCATTTTCTTCAAAAGTGGTGTTGAAAGTGTTTTCCCAAGCTTTAACATCATCATATTTCATATAAGTCAAAAATGTCATTCCGTCTGCCCATTCTTCATCCTTTTTTGACGGATTCATAGAAGCCATAAAAGTTTTTGGCCACGAATTTTCATCATAATCATAAGAAGTCCAAACATCATCGGCACTTTTAAAATGATAATAATTGTGATTGATGTATTTGAATGTTTTAGGTTTAAAAACGATATACAAACTGAAAGCAGAAAGTACGTTTTCTAGATTTTGAATTCTATTGAAAAATGGTTTTCTAAAGTTTTCCTGACCCGCCATTTTCAAAGTCGTTTTTGGTTCGATGTTCGAAATAAAATACGTTCCAGAAACTTCGGTTCCGTCTTTTATTTGTACCGAATTTACTTTTTGATTTTCAACCTCGATTTTGATGACTTCTTTATGTTTGAAAAACTCTCCGCCATATTTTTTAAGCTGTTTCAGCAATTGTTTGGTAATCTGACTTCCGCCATTTACACAACGCCATGAACTTTCAATGTAGGAATTGACTACAAGTGCATGTACATAAAATGGCGATTTATCTGGAATTCCAGCGTAGAGAAAATTAGAACCTGCCAAGACGGCTTTTAGTTTTTCATTTTCAGTAAAAGAATCTATGGTTTCTTTCGCGTTGAGCGCTAAAATTTCATCGTCATATTTTCCCTCCGATTCTAGATTATAAAGCGGAAATGTTTTGCAGACTGTTTTTATTTTTTGGCAGTATTGTTCTAGATTTTCTTTTTCTCCAGGAAAATATTGTGTTAGTTTTTCAATGAAATTTTCGAAACCTTGCGCATGCGGATATTCAGTTTTATCATCATCAAAAGAAAT
>NZ_DHEI01000081.1:16830-18840 GCF_002399805.1 Flavobacterium sp. UBA4854 | reverse complement strand
GTTTTTACGAAACTGCTCACTTTTGCATACAAATCAACTTGTTGGAAACCGGTTAATTCAGCTGGCAAACGCAATTCTGTTGTTAGTTTTTCTTTTGATAAAAGGAAAGTTTCAACTTTAGGTTCTATTTCTGCTTTCGCAGTTTCTTCTTTTTTCTTTTCACAGCTTAGTACAACTAAAGCTGTAAATAGTATTGCTGTAGATTTTATAATGTTACTTTTCATTTTTTGGTTTTAATGATGAGATATAATGTATGCTTTCTTCGTCTTCAGGATCTAAAGAAACAGATTGTGTCGATGTTTTTTCTTGTGCCCACGCAAATATCTGCGGAAGGATTAATAATACGGCAAAAGTAGAAAATAATAATCCACCGATAACTGCTCTTCCTAACGGAGAAACCTGATCGCCTCCTTCGCCGTGTCCAATTGCCATTGGCAACATACCCATAATCATCGCAACAGATGTCATGATAATTGGACGAAGACGTAACGCAGCAGCTTCACGAGCAGATTCTAAGGCATTGCCGTTTATTTTTCGAAGCTGTTCGGCATTCGTGACCAAAAGTACGGCGTTGGCAATAGAAACCCCAACCGACATGATGATTCCCATATACGATTGTAAGTTTAATGTTGAACCAGTTAAAGTAAGCATTAATAACGATCCTAAAACTACGGCAGGAACCGTTGTTAAGATTACTAACGAAACTTTGAACGATTGGAAATTAGCGGCCAACATTAAGAAGATTACGAATACGGCAACCAATAATCCTGTTTGTAAACTACTTAATGTTTCGGTCAATACAGTACTTAGTCCAATTGGCGTAACAAACAAACCACGTGGCAATTCGCCTAATGAACTAATTGTTTTGCTTACATCTTTTGAAGCCGTCCCCAAATCGGTTTTATAGATGTTTGCTGTAACGGTAATGTATGGCATAGCCCCTAAATTATCATTTTCACCACTTACAAAGCCTGGTGTAATTTTAGCAACGTCACTTAAAACAGGACGAAGCGAGTTTTTCAATACTGGAATTTCTCCAATATCGGTTTTGCTTTTCATTTTATTTAATGGAACCTGAACCTGAACAGAATACGATAATCCTGCTTTCTCATCGACCCAGTTATTTTTTTCTGTATAACGAGAAGATGAGGTTGAAGCCACCAATGAACGCGAAATATCATTCATATCAACTCCTAATTCAGCAGCACGAGTTCTGTCAATATCAATATTCATTGCTGGATAATGAATTGGCTGTCCGATTTGCACGTCTCTGAAATACGAAATTGCTTTTAACTTGTCTACAATTTGAGTCGCGTATAATTCGTTTTTCTTTTTGTCTTTTCCGGCAACTCGAATCTCAATTGGAGTAGGAGAACCCTGGCTTAAAACTTTATCCGTCAATTCGATTGGCTCAAAAGAAAGTTTAGTGTCTGGCAATACTTTTTTAAGTCTTGCTCTAAACTCATCTTTAAAATCGTCCATGTCTTCATGATAGTCTTTTAAACTCACTTGAAAAACCGCTTCGTGAGAACCAGCCATGAACAGATAAATCGGGTTGATCGAGAATAGAGAAGGGTGCTGACCCACATAAACAGATGTAATTCCGATATGATCTTTACCGACCATTTTTTCTAATTCTTTTAAAACAATTCTGGCTTGTTCTTCGGTTCTTTCCAAACGCGTTCCGTCAACAGCACGCATTCTTAATTGAAACTGACTTGAATTGGTTCTTGGAAAAACGTCTTTTCCGATAAAATTAATAAACAAAACAGCTAGAAGAATAGATCCTGTTAAATATATAATTGTTGTTGCTTTTTTGTGAACAAACAAACGGTCTAAAGTTCGCATGAAACGAATCTTGAAACGTTCGAAAGCACTAATTTTTCCGTTGTTGTTGGTATCGTCTTTTTCTATATAACCCTTTTTCTGAGTAATCAGATTTTGTTCCGATTCTGGAGTTATGCCACTATCATTAAATTCGGCTTCGTCATCTGTAATTTCTGGTCCGTG
>NZ_DHEI01000081.1:7003-16703 GCF_002399805.1 Flavobacterium sp. UBA4854 | reverse complement strand
TTTTCATGTCCTTTCATCATCCAGTTGGCCATTACAGGTACAAAAGTTTGAGACAATAAGAATGAAATAACCATTGAGAAACCAATTGCCAAAGCCAAAGGCAAGAACAACGCTCCCGGAATACCAACCATAGTAAATGCTGGTGCAAATACGGCTAGAATACAAAGTAAGATCAATAATTTAGGCAAAGCAATTTCCTGACAGGCATCCCAAATGGCGAGTGCTTTTGGTTTTCCCATGTCGAGATGCTGGTGAATATTTTCGATCGTTACGGTACTTTCATCCACCAAAATACCAATTGCCAAAGCTAATCCTGATAATGACATTAAGTTGATCGTTTGTCCGAATAATTTCAGGAATAAAACCCCAGAAATAATCGAAATCGGAATCGTCATAATAACGATCAAAGCTGCACGACGGTCGCCCAAGAATAATAAAACCATTAATCCTGTTAGAACCGCACCAATAATTCCCTCAGTAATCAAACTTTTAACCGAGTTGATTACATAAACCGATTGGTCAAATTCGTACGTAATATTTACATCTTCAGGAAGTGTACTTTGAATTTTTGGAAGTTCTTTTTTCAATTTCTGAACCACATCCCAAGTCGAAGCGTCTCCCGCTTTTGCAATACTAATGTAAACCGAACGTTTTCCGTTTACCAAAGCGTAACCTGCTGTAATATCGGCACCGTCTTTTACAGAGGCAACATCACCCAATTTTAAGTTTTGAACACCGCCTTTGAATAACGGAATCTGTTCAAAATCTTTAACTTCTTTAATCGTATTATTAGTTGGTGTAATATAGTTTTTGTCGCCCATACGCACGTTTCCAGATGGAGCCGTTTGGTTGTTTAAACGAATGGCGTCAACAATCTGGTCTGGCGTCATATTATGAGAACGCAATAAATCTGGATCTACGTTTACCTCAATAGTTCTTGGACTTCCTCCAAAAGGAGCTGGAGATAATAAACCAGGAATCGCAGTAAACGAAGCACGAACATAAACGTTGGCTAAATCCTGTAATTCGTTGTTTGAACGTATTTTACTGCTCAAAACCAATTGACCAATTGGAAGAGAAGAAGCATCAAAACGAATGATAAACGGAGGCTGTGTTCCCGGAGGAAAAGCCGCTTGGATTCTGTTTGAAAGCGCACTTAACTCGGCAGCAGCCTGAGCCATGTTGGTTCCTTCATAATAGGTTAATTTCATAATCATCAACCCCTGAATATTTTTGGTTTCTACCGATTTGATACCATTCGAGAAAGGTAAAACGTTTACGTAGTTTTTGGCAAAATAAGCCTCCATCTGGTCTGGCGTATAACCTCCAAACGGATGCGCAATATAGATAACCGGCAAATTCATTTTTGGCAGAATGTCTACCTTAATGTCTTTGATGGCACCAATTCCGAAGAAAAATAGACCCGCAACCAATACTAAAATGGAAATGGGTTTGCGGAGTGCAAAACGTATTAAATTCATTAGGATTTATAATTAAAATTCATTTATAAATAAGTCAAAATTTCCTGTTGCAGCGACTTTTAATAAGTACGATTGCCACACATTATTATTGACAATATCTCGATCGATTTCAGCGCGATTTAAAACATACATCGTTTGTGTTAAATCAGTCAAATCAGTTAAACCGTTTTTGTATAAAGTCGATTTTTGAACATAAGCTCTTTTTGCAGCATCAACCTGAATCGGAGCTTCAGCATAGTTTTCCAAAGTGATTTTGATTTTATCTTCGGCAAAATTCAGCTGTGATTTCAGTTCTCTGTCTGCTTGATTGTATTCTTCCTGCATGGCTTGAGAAACAAATTTCTGAGCACTTACTTGTTTGCTTGAGCGGAATGGTGTGGTTAAATTCCACGTGATTCCAACTCCAATTAAATAATTGGTACGATCTGGATTTACGCCATCCCAATAATTTCTTGTAAAAGCATTTTGATTGGTCGCGTACGAATTATCAAATCCTGAAGCTCTAGTTTGTAAAACCCCAAAAGCACTCATTGTCGGATAATAAAATCTCTTATACAATTTAACCTGCTGGTTGCTGTAATCGATTTTTGTTTTATAGAATTGTAATAAAGGGTGAAGGCTATCTGTAGTAACTTCTTTTGTTACTAATTCCTTCGGAATCTGAGTTACAAATAAAGTATCTGTAACGAAATCCTGAGGTGCAACGCCCATTAAATCGACTAATTTGTTGTTTTGTTCTTTAACGAAGTTTCTAGCAAGGTTTAAAGCGATTTTAGCTTTAGAAACTTCTGCGGTAGCCAAAGTAGAATCTACTCCTGCTAATAATCCGTTTTTAACTCTCGCGGCAGCAGTCTTTTTGAAAACTTCTGCACGATCTAAGTTTTTTTGCTGCGAAATCACTAATCTCTGGCTCGCCAATAGATTTAGATAAGCAGCCGAAATTTTGATTTCCTGCTGGAATTTTTCCTGCTGTAAATCTTTTTCTTTAGCCTGAACATCAATTTTAGATAAATTGATTTTTTCCTGTGTTTTTCCGAAAGTGAAAAAATCCCAGTTCATGTTGACTAAATAAAGCGCGCCAAAAGCCGAGTTCCAGTTTTGCTCTGGTAACGGAAGTCCTGATGAAGCAACTCCTAAACCTCCAAAACCGTAAAGCGGTCCGTTTTGTCCGTTTACGGTTCCGTAATCCTGCTGTGCCGATAAGTTAAGGTTTGGCAGGTAATCACGACGAGATTGTTTTAGAGTCTCTTTTGATGCATTGGTGTAATTGTTTTTTGCTCGGATAGAACCGTAGTTTTCAAGACCTATCTTTATTGCTTCTTTTAAAGACAGGGTTTGAGCATAACCGATTGAGGCAAAAATCAATAAAAATAATAAGGTAATTTTTTTGAAATACATAAACTCAAGGTGTGAATAGAAATGTTTTTTGATGCAACAAATTTATTTCTCTTGTACTGATAAAAGTCAGGTTAAGTGATGTACTGCACTAGTAAATGACGAATTGAATTGGTCATTTTTTGAAAAAAATAATTAAATAATTGTTCGTACTTTGTAAACTATTTCAAAATTAAGAATGAACAAAAGAATTGATAACATACTGGATAACAAATGGTGGCAGGAGGTTGCCGTTGTCCTTTTTTCATTTACAATATATACCCTAAAAAATGATTGGATGTTATTTAGTTCTTTCATTTCGATTGCAATGGGTGTGTTTTTTTATTGCATTTTGTATATGCATGCCCAATTTAATCGATTTTTTCTCCTTCCGATTTTATTTAAAGCAAATAAACCTTTTACGTATATCATTTTAACGCTATTTGGAGTTTTTGTATTTTCTGTCATTTTGTATGAAATTACAAAAATGGATATGTTTGCCAATTGCCATTTATACCAAAACTCGCATCAGAGAAGTTATGCGTACCAATTGGCAAGCGTTTTAGGAACTTTGGTCTGCATTCTGAGTCCGATTATTGTTTTTAAGTTTTATCGTATTCATAGAAAACAAACGGATGCGGCTTTATTGTTCAATCAAATGCAATTAAATTCATTGAAAGGGCAATTAAATCCGCATTTTTTGTTCAATACATTTAATACACTTTACGGAATCAGTCTTCAGTTTCCAGACAGAACGCCCGATTTAATTATGAAGGTTTCGCAGTTAATGCGTTACCAATTGGAAAGCAATAGTAAACAATGTGTATCTTTAGAAGACGAACTGGAGTTTATAAACAGTTATGTTCAGCTTGAAAAAGAACGTGTTGGTTATCGTTGCGATATTACTTTTGAAAGCAATGTTGATAACGAAAATGCATATAAAATTTCGCCTATGCTTTTAATTGCATTTATCGAAAATGCCTTTAAACACGGAACCTGCGCTATAGAAAGATGTTTTGTAAAAATCACGATTTCTGTTGAAAACGGATTATTACATCTTCATGTTGCCAATTCAATTCCGAAGAAAAATGATGTGATTTCTACCAAAATCGGTTTAAAAAATACGATTGAACGTTTGAATTTGATTTATGGAAAAGATTATAAATTAGATGTTAAAGACGACAAACAAATCTATGTTGTTGATTTAGAAATACAGCTTAAAAAGTTTGTAGGATGAGAGAAACAAAGAAATGCATTATCGTAGACGATGAACCCGCTGCGCATTATGTTTTAGCCAATTATATAAAACAGAATCCACAGTTAGAATTGGTTTTTCAAGGCTATAATGGCATTGAAGCGATGAATTACCTCAGAGAGAATCCAGTCGATTTAATGTTTTTGGATATCAATATGCCTGAAATTTCGGGAATGGAATTGCTTAAAATTCTTCCAACGCATCCTAAAACTATTTTAACTACAGCATATTCTGAATTTGCGCTTGAAAGTTACGATTACGGCGTAATTGATTATTTGCTAAAGCCAATCTATTTTCCAAGATTTCTAAAAGCAATTGACCGTTTTTTTGCGACCGAAAGTGTAAAACAAAAGGCAGAAGAAACCGTAAATTCGGTAAGTGTAAAAGTAGATGGCTATTTGATGGATATAGAATTGGACCAGCTTTTGTATGCTCAGAGTTTTGGTAATTATGTAAAGCTTCATACTACAAAAAGAACTTATCTGGCTTCGATTACAACAACAGAGTTTGAAAAATGCCTGCCAGAAAAGAGTTTTATGCGTATTCATAAATCTTACATTGTTGCTTTAGATAAAATTGATGCGACAGAAAAAGATTTTGTTGTTATTAAAAACGAAAGAATTCCAATCGGAATTACTTATAAAAGAGAACTAACAGATCGATTAAAAAAGCTTGAATTGTAGACACGATTTAAGCATCAACTTTAAAGGATGTTTATTTTTTCAAATGTAAAATCATATTTTCTTCTTGTTATCTGTAATAAAAAAAGTAGTTAATTTTAATACGTTGTTTAAGTTTAATTTAAAAAATTGAAACTATGAAAAACGTGCTTTTACTTTTTACTTTTTTATGCAGTAGTTTTTTAATTGCACAAGAAGGAACCAATATGAAAAAAGCAATTACTCCTCCAGAAGAAGTTCGATTAGCTTTTGAGAAAGAATATCCAGGAAAAGTGCCAGTTTGGTCTGAAGAATATGTTGGAGATGATGCAGATGAGATTCGATTTGAAGCACGATATAATGTAAATAATACAACAAAAGCGGTTGCGATTTATGATAATTTAGGTAATATGAAAGCTTTTGAATTGCAGATTGCATTTAGAGATCTTCCTGTACAAGCACAGTCTTATTTGAAAAAGAATTACAAAGCGAAAGCAATTTTAGAAATTGCTAAAGTAGTAGACGATAAAAACAAAACAACTTACGAAGTTGGCGTAACAAAAGATGCTAAATTTTATGATGTTGTTTTTGATAAAGATGGAGGTTTTGATGTCTCCATAGAAAAGAATTAAGAAGACCTTACTAATTCAAATATTATTGAAATGGCAAACCCGATAAGTTTTTTAAGCTTGTCGGGTTTTGTTTTGTGTTTTTTTTGTTTCAGGTTTCAAGTTTGAAGTTTGAAGTTTCAGGTTGATATTCTTTGTGTGTTTTAACCGCAAAGTGCGCAAGGTTTTTTCTAAGCTGTATGTTATATAAACGCAAAGTTCGCAAAACTTTACGTAAAAACCTTTGCTCCCGATAGCTATCGGGATTGCGTAATCCCTAGCGTTCTTTGCGGTTAAACTTGAAACTTGAAACTTGAAACTTCAAACCTGAAACGTGAAACCTGAAACTTGAAACCTCCTTACAACATCATTCCTCCAGAAACTTCGATTCTTTGAGCATTTACCCAGCGCGCTTCTTCGGTACATAAAAAGGCAACAACGCCACCGATGTCATCAGGAAGACCAACTCTTCCTAAAGCCGTTACAGAAGCAATTTGTTGATTCATTTGTTCATTGTCACGAACTACTCCACCGCCAAAATCAGTTTCAATGGCGCCAGGCGCAACTATATTGGCTCTAATTTTTCTAGCACCCAATTCTTTTGCCTGATATTTTGTCAAAGTTTCCATTGCACCTTTCATAGAAGCATATGCCGCATATCCAGGGAATGAAAATCTTGCTAAACCAGTTGAAATATTTACAATTCCGCCGCCGTCGTTCATTACGTTAAGTCCTTTTTGAGTTAAGAAAAATGGACCTTTAAATTGAATGTTAGTCAATTGATCAAATTCTGTTTCAGTTGTTCCAAAGAAAGAATTGTGAATTCCGATTCCAGCGTTGTTTACTAAAAAGTCAAATTTATCTGTTTTAAAAGTGTCTTTTAAAACTGTTTTTACATTTTCGAAAAAAGAATCAAAAGTTCCTGATTCTGCAACATTTAATTGCAATGCAGCCGCTTTTTGACCTAAACTTTCAATTTCTGAAACTACTGCATCGGCTTCGTCTTTTTTACTGTTATAAGTAATAATTACATCTAAACCTTTTTTTGCAATTGCTATTGCCATATTTTTTCCTAAACCTCTGCTACCGCCTGTAACAAGAGCTATTTTTGTATTTACTGCCATCTTTTTAATTGTTAATTGTAAACGGTTAATTATTAATTTGTAAAACGTGAAATGCTAGTTGTGAAATGGAAAATGTGGATGTGAAATTTTTGTCATGTTTTCGGTTTTAAAAGATAAATCTTTTTGCATTTCACATCTCACATTCAACATTTAACTTAATTCGAATGCATTACATTAAAATGATTTCTCAAATCTTCTGCGCTTGCGTTTAATCTTGTTTCGCTTGTTCCGAAAGTCAGTTCTTGCTTTCCTTCTTTCAATTGTTCGGAAATAGATTCGATAAAACTGCTTACACTTGGATGCGCGTCGTGAAGTCCGATTCCGCCTAAATCTGTGTTTAAGGCTGGTGGAATAATTTCGATTACTTCAATATTTTTTTCTTTTAATAAATGACGAAGTGAAAGCGTAAACGAACGGAAAAATGCTTTTGTAGCCGAATAAACAGGAACTTTTGCAAATGGAGAGAATGCTAATCCAGAAGTGGTATTCATTACGGTTTTAAGCGATGGTAACTGAATAAATAATGAAGTTAAATGCAAAGGTGCTTCAATATTAGTAGTAAGCTCATTTTTCATGTTTTCATAAAAATCAGCATCAGTTATCGACATCCAGTTTTGGATTCCTGCATTGTTAACTAAAACATTTAAATCGGGATGATTTTTTTTGATCCAATCGTAAAGTGCAATACGTTCTTCTTCTAAAGATAAATCGCATACTTTGGTAATAACAGTTGGAAATTTTTCTTTTACTTCTGCTAAGAGAGAAGCTCTTCTTCCACAAATAATTACAGTATTGTTTTCTTGAATGAATCGTTCTGCAAGTCCAAGTCCGATACCGCTTGCACCGCCAGTTATTAAGATTTTGTTGTTTGATAATTTCATCTTTTCGTTCTTTTAATTTGATGAGACAAAGGTAGGAGCGAAGTAGAGTTGGGAAGTTGTAAATATCAAATAGATGTTTGCGAAATTCAAATCACGAGTAGTAAAATCCAATTTTTAGAAATTCCAAATTCCAAAACTTTGTGGAGTTTCTTGCGGAGATCCCTCGTTCCTCGGGATGACAAACAGTATGGTTACGACTCGTAAAACCTGAAACCTGAAACTTGAAACAAAAAAACTAACTCCTAAAAGCAATTGGCGTATAAGTGGTTTGTTTTTTAAAGAAATTAGAGAAATGCGCTAATTCTTCAAAACCAAGTGAATAAGCAATTTCAGAAATATTCCAATCAGTCTGCTTCAACAGTATTTTAGCTTCGTTTGTTAGTCGGTTACTAATTAATTCGGTAGTGGTTTTTCCGGTATTTTCCTTTAAAACCTTGTTTAAGTGATTAACATGCACAGATAAACGTGCTGCGAAATCTTTTGCTGTTCTCAGTTCTAATCGCTGATTTGGCGATTCAATTGGGAATTGTCTTTCCAACAATTCTGCAAATAAAGAAGATACTCTAGCTGCTGAATTGTGCTTAGAATATAACGCTGTTATAGGCTGTAATTTTTGTCCGAAATGAATTAACTCTGCAACATAATTTCGAATTAAATCGTATTTGTAAATATAATCAGAATTAATTTCTTTTTGTATTTTATTGAAAATCAAACTAACTTCTTCAACTTCTTCATCAGAAAGCTGAAAAATTGGATATCCGTCTGAAGCAAATATTGGCAATTCGTCCAGATCTATTCCGCTTTTGTTTTTAGATAAAAATTCACTTGTGAAAACACAAAACTGTCCGCCTTGATTAGTGTCTTGCGGTAAATAATTGTACGGAATTTTTGGAGTTGCAAATAACAATCCTTGTTTTTCGATTTCGATTACTTTATTGGCATATTCTGCTTTATTGTGTCCTCTAATTAAACTTATTTTGTAATAAGCTCTCCTGTCATAAGGCATTCCAGGTTTTCCTTTCATGCGTTCCAAAAGTTCCTTTATATCAAAGACATTAAAATGACCTATTTCTTTTTGAATGTCGTTTGGCAATAACGAAGTGGGATCAACAGTTGAACCTTCGGTAATATCTTGGTAAAATGAATCTAGGGATTTCATATCGTGATGAATTGCGAAATTCAAATATACGAAAAAATGTTTTTTGCCACGAAGACGCTAAGGCGCAAAGTTTTTTTTAAGATCCCTCAAATTGTAACGCAATGCAAATCAAATTCACAGTTCCCGTGGTTTAAACCACGGGCTATAACCAAAATGATTACCTATTGTTAAACAATTTCGCAAAAACAAAAAAACTTTGTGCCTTAGTGCCTTTGCGGCAAAACCTTTAAAACAAACTTCCCTGAACAAACTCAGGTTCTGGATTGCTTCCAAAAGGAATAGCATCAATTACAAAAAACTGTTTCACTTTGGGATCAAATTCCCTTAGAACAATTTCATTGCATTCAAATTGAAGAGCAATTGTGGTAAAAAGTTCAAAAGCAATTTTAAGATTTTCGGGTGTTAATCTTCGTCCGATTGACATATGCGGATCATCACTTTTTTTGAGTTGTAAAGATTTCAATGTTTCGTGAATCTTTTTCATTATGGGCTTTAGATTGTTTTTAGATTCTTCGTTAGGAGCAATAAAAAAAGCTCCAGCATTTTCATAAGAACCAAAATGATCTAAATATACTTGAGAAGGCGTAAAAGTATCGCAGATTTTAATTAGCTTTTGCTTTATAGAATCGAGTTGAGATTCCTCAATTTTAAATTCACAAATCGTAATATGCGCTTCAGAATTACAGCTGTTGTACCATTCAATTTTACTTTTCAGTAAATCTTTCATTTTTTTGACACTATCAACAACTGGTTTTGAGTAGAATACTACAGAATATGTTTTCTCCATTTTTTAAGGGCTTTAAAACACAAATTTAAAGCTTTCCTTTCAAATGCAATCGATGCAGAATTTCAGATTTTAGTAAACCGCTTCCGCCTCCAAAATGCTCTATTACTTCTACATCTGGCTGGTTTTTTAGGCAGAAAGAAGTAAATTCTTTTTCAACATGATCTTCAATTGCCGAACTCAAAAGCACTATATCTATTTTATGTTTTTGAAAGTATTTTTGTGCTTCTTTTTCATCATTAAAAGCAATTGCATTCCAGTTTTCATCTGCATTAACAAGACGAAGTAAAATGGCTAAAATAGCTTCATTTTTTCCGAGTAATAAAAATTGTAGCGTTTTCATTTTTGTAGCTTCTAAGTTTCTAAGATACTAAG
>NZ_DHEI01000081.1:5317-6768 GCF_002399805.1 Flavobacterium sp. UBA4854 | reverse complement strand
GTGAATTTGAGCAAGAATCTAGTATTTTCTTTTACAAATTTTCGTTAAAGTGTATTTTGGCAATGTTTTGCAGAACAATTACTTAAGGTTTTTGGCTTCTGTTAATGTTGTTAATTTTTTCATACAATGTGGAAAACCGTAAGGTTATCTGTTTTTATGCCTGTAATTTTGGGCTGTTGAAATTTAAGAACAATGTTGTTTTTTACCTTTTTTAGAATGCCATTATTTAAGTTTTAACAATTCATGTTTTTTGGAGAAACATTTTTTTTGAATTAAATTTTGACATATTCATTTGATCGTGGGTAATTGTATAAGAGTTTGCACTATACATTAATGTCTAATTTTTAGGGTTTTAAAAGGAAGTCGACGGACTGAATTTTAAAACCCTTTTTTTTATATTATAAATGAAAAAGCAAGCAACCAAAATTGAATAATATCAGTATTGATTTTAAATTTTTGAGGCGAAAATCCGTAGTAGCTTTTGAAGGCTGCAGAAAAATGAGAAACATCTTTGTAACCGCATTTGTATGCTGCTTCGCTTACGGTAGCGGTTTTGCTTTGAAACAATTTTTTGGCATGTTCCATCCTCAGTTTAATAATATAGCTTTTTACAGTGGTTCCAAAACAAGCTTTAAAGCCTTTTTTTAATTTGAATTCGTTTAGGGAAATAAGTCTAGAAAGTTCAGGTAGAGTAGGAGTGTTTCGATAATCGTTTTCTAATATTTTTTTTGCTTCTAATAATTTGTTGTAATCCTCTTCGTTTATTTTTTCTGTTGGTAAGGGTTTGGTAATTAATGTTTCAAGTTGATGAATAAGAAGTTCTTTAATCTTACTTTCTATATAAATTCTTTTTAAAACACCTTCTCTAGTGCATTTTTTTATTTCTGATGTTACCCACTTAATTGGCGATGTAAACGGAAGATATTTAGAAGTTAAATAGCAAGATTGTTTTTGAAGGATTTTTTTTGAAAATTTTTCATGCAATTGCCAATCTTCATTTATAATATTGTAGTAAAACTCCTTGGATAAAATAATAGACATATAATTTACATCTTTATGAGCTGGAATTTTAAAAGAACCCTTAAAGTTATTGGTGTAAAAGATATTATGGGTGTTTTCTTTAGAATATTTTTCACTTTCCAATTGATCAATATGAGTCTCAACATTGCTGCTGTAAATAAAATTCATGACAATCGATTCTTCATCAATTTCAAAAATAAGAGTTTTAGAATTTGAGAAATACAATTGTGTATCAAGGAGAACCAATCCTTCTGTGATAAGATGACGACTAATTATTTTTTCTGAATCACCATTTTGTATGTTGACGTTTTCCTCCGTTAAAACACTTTTCGGATAATATTTATCTCCAATTTGAATTTTAATTATAGGCGTTTCAGAGGTTAGAAGTGTGGCTTTGATTTTCAAAATATAATCCGTTTTTACAAAATAAT
>NZ_DHEI01000081.1:0-5212 GCF_002399805.1 Flavobacterium sp. UBA4854 | reverse complement strand
TTACAAAATAATAATCCGTTTTTCCCTATCTTTTTTGAAGACGTTGATGGTACTTTTGCAGCAAAGTTATTTATAATTAGTCTAATTAAAGATATGTCAACTCAAAAATTTTTATTTGCCAGTTTATTTTTTCTATCCACGTTCTTATCATTTTCCCAGCAAAATCAAGGTTTTGCAGTGACTGGTCAAGTTGCTGAAAAATCTGGAGCAACGATTCCGTTTGCGACAGTATTTATTGAAAAAACGAATTTAAGTATGATTTCCGACGAAAACGGGAATTTCACTTTCAAAAATGTTCCATTTGGAAAACACACTTTGAAAATTTCTGCAATAGGATTTTCAACTTTAAAAAAAGCGATAGAAGTTTCTGGTAATCCTGTAAATGTTTCCATTCATTTAGAAAGCGAATTAAATGAATTAGAAAGCGTTACAGTGATGGGCCGTACTGCAACCGATAAAGTAAATAAACAAGCCTATAGTGTTACTGCAATTGATGCTAAAAAACTTCATAATACAACATTAGATCTTTCGCATGCTTTAGACAGGGTTTCGGGAGTTCGTGTTCGTGAACAAGGTGGAGTAGGTTCTCAATCAGAACTTTCTATTAATGGTTTCTCCGGAAATCAAATTAAGGTCTTTATTGATGGTATGCCGATGGAAAACTTTGGTTCTTCTTTTCAGCTAAACAATATTCCAATTAACCTTGCTGATCGTGTAGAAGTTTACAAAGGTGTAGTGCCAATCTGGCTTGGAGGCGATGCTTTGGGAGGTGCTGTAAATATTGTTACAAACACAAAGCCAAGAACCTATTTTGATGCTTCTTATTCATTTGGATCTTTTAATACTCATAAAACTGCTATCAATGCTGGGTATACTGCAAAAAGTGGTTTTACGACCGAGATTAATGTTTTTCAAAATTATTCAGATAATAATTACTGGGTAAATGTTGAAGCAGCAGATTTAAAAACAGGTGAATATTTTCCAAATGCAAGACTACGAAGGTTTCATGACACATATCATAACGAAACTGCAATTGTAAATATTGGTATTACCGGAAAAAAATACGCCGATAAATTAATGATTGGTTTTACAGGAGGACAAAATAAAGCAGATATTCAGACTGGTGCTAGAATGAAAGCTGTTTTTGGCAGCCGTTATAGACAAGGTAATATCTTAATGCCTACTATTAAATATCAAGTAAAAGATTTGTTTACAAAAGGCTTAAATGTAAACGTTAATGGTAATTACAATTTTGGTGAAGAACAAACTGTAGATACTGTATTTATCAAATACAATTGGTTTGGAGATTACATTAAATATAACGGAGAAGGAGGCGAAAAGCAAAGAACCTTAATGAAAATGCGTGATCATAATGGTATTGTAAATGCCAACGCAACTTATAGTCTAGGTGAACGCCACTCTTTTATGCTTAATAATACTTTTACGACTTTTGATCGTAAGCAGGAAGATGAATTAGTGCCTGAATCTATTGCTTATCAGCAGCCTAGAAAAACACAGAAAAATATTTTAGGTCTTGGTTATAAATTCGATTATAACAAAAAATGGAGTACTTCTGTGTTTTTAAAAAACTATGATTTATATACCAAATATTCAAGAAGTTATAATCCAAGTGGAAATGCTGGAGATATAGCGTATCAACAATTTGAAGATAAAACTTCTACACTAGGATATGGACTTGCAAGTAGTTATTACTTAAAACAAAATTTGCAGGTAAAAGCTTCTTTCGAAAAAAGTTATCGTCTTCCAAACTCTCAAGAACTTTTTGGAAGTCCAAACGATAATATTGCGTCAAATATCGATTTAAAACCAGAATCTAGTTACAACTATAATTTAGGAGCTAGCTACCAGACGAACTTTAATAAAGTGAATGCATTAACATTTGACATCAACTTTATGTATCGTGATGCCAGAGATTTTATTCGTAACACATTGTTTACAAATCAGGTAGATAGTTATTCTGTAAATCTTGGAAAAATGACCAATTACGGTGTTGATGGAGAGATAAGATATTCGTACAGAAAAAGGTTTACAAGTGGTTTCAATATGACGTATCAAAATTTGCGTAATATGACTAAATACGAGCCAGAACAAACAATTGTATCTTGGTTTTATAAAGACAGAATTCCAAATATACCCTATATGTTTGGTAATGTTGATGCTACCGTATTTTTTAACGATGTATTCAGACAAGGCAATAATTTATCTGTTGGGTATAATCTACTTTATGTACATACCTATTATTTGTCATGGCCAAGTATGGGGACAAAGGACGGAAAATTAGAAATTCCAGTGCAGTATAATCATGATCTTAATTTAGTTTATACAATGGCAGATGGTAAGTATAATATCGCTTTAGAATGCAAAAACGTCCTAGATAATAAGCTATACGATAATTTTTCACTACAAAAACCAAGTAGAGCTTTCTATATAAAATTCAGATATTTTTTCACCAAATCAAATTAATAAAATTTTAAATCCATAATAATTATGAAAAGAGGTAGCAAATTAGCTTTATTCGCAGCTTTTATAGCTTTTACAACATTCTCATGTAGCAGTGACGAAAATTCAGGAAACGGAACTGGTGGCGGAGTCGATACTGGTAAAACGAAATATATCATTACAGCAACTACTGGAGCGGTTGGAATTGCAGATTATTTATTAACTGCAGACGATGTGACAACAGGTACAGTAAGTACAATTGGTAATGGTATTGAACAAGACGGAACTTACCGTTATTATATTACAGCTGAAAATAACTTTTTTAGTTTATTATACGGGCAAGGAAATCCAGGTGCTGTTACTACTTACAACTTAACTGCTGAAGGTAAATTGCAGAAAAAATCTGATTTTCAGGCAGAAACTGTACACGTTTTCGCAGCTGTAAACAAAGATATCTTAACCGTAAAAGTTCCAAGAAGCGGTGCTGCATCTATTGCTCAAATGTATAAAATTGATGCTACAAAATCATTAATTACAGGTGAGGCTCAACAAGATACTAAAATATTGGCTGGAAACGGAGAAAGAGCTTTCTTTACTTGGGCAACTCAAGTAGGAGACAAAGTATTTATGCCTTATATGAGTATTAAAGGAGACGGACTTGATAACTTCGGAACAGCAAATCCAGACAGTACTTGGGTAGCAGTTTACAACTATCCAGAACTTAAATTAGAGAAAGTAATCAAAGATAACCGTACAAGTTATTTAGGTGCTTACTTTACAAACGGATTATTTCAAGATGAAAATGGAGATGCTTACGGATTCTCTGGAGCAATTGCAACAAGCAATACTGTGATGACTTCTACAAAACCATCTGCAGTTGTAAAAATCAAAAAAGGAACTACAGAGTTTGATAAATCTTATTTCTTTAATGTTCAAGAAAAATCAGGAGGATACAAAATTTCTTCTACAACTTACATTTCTAAAGGTAAATTCTTATTGTTAATGTATGGAAACGTTGGAAAAAATAATGGCGCAGTTAAAATGGCTATTGCTGACGTTTATAACCAAACTTTTACATGGGTAACAAATACGCCTGAAACATTAACTTCTGTTACAAGTCGTTACAATATCACTACAGAAGATGGAAATTCTGCTATTATAGGTGTTAATACTCCAGAGGGAAGCTGGATTTATACTGTTAACGGTACTACTGCTGTAGCAACAAGAGGTATGAAAGTTGAAGGAGGTCAAATTACTGCAATTCAGAAATTAAAATACTAATTTTTTTGCCGTAAGTCCTCATTTTATGAGGGCTTGCGGTTTTTTTATTTATCCTATTTATCTATCCAATTATGTTTTCTTCTTCAAAACCAAATAATAAGAAAAAAAGTAAAAAGTCGCTTTTTAAGCGTATCATGGCCTGGCTGCATTTGTGGCTTGGTTTAGCATCTGGAATTATTGTAGTTATTGTCAGTCTTACGGGTTGTATTTATGTTTTCGAAAATGAAATCAAAGATTTTATTGAAGATTGGCGTTTTGTAAAACCTCAGAAAGAGGCATTTTTACTTCCGTCTCAATTGGTTTCGATTGCAGATAAAAAAATGAAAGATAAGAAAGCTACAAGTGTAACTTTTGGTGCAAAAGATGAAGCTGCGATTGTAGGTTATTTTGTGGAGAAAAAAGAAGAAGGTGAAGGAGGCAAAGGTGAAAGAGGAAATAAAAGAGGTGAGCGTAAAAAAGATTTAGCTCAAAATCAGGAAAAAGCAAAATCTGATTTGAAGCCTCAAGGAAAAAAAGGTGAAAAGGGTAAGGAAAAGGAAAAAAAAGGTAAAGGAGGAAGAAGATCTGGAACTTTTATAAGCGTTTACATGAATCCGTATACTGGAGAAATATTAAATGTAAAGACTTTTTCGAGAGGAGATTCTCCAGATTTTTTCAGATGGATTTTAAACGGACACCGCGCATTATGGCTTCCATATGATATTGGAAGACCAATTGTTGGAGTTGCTGTTTTAATTTTTGTCGTATTATTAATATCGGGCATCGTTTTGTGGTGGCCAACAAAATGGATTAAATCCATTATTGATAAAAGTTTTAAAATTAAATGGGATGCGAGTTTTAAACGTGTCAATTATGATATGCATAACGTATTTGGTTTTTACAGCTGCATCTTCCTGTTTTTTATTGCCATAACTGGCTTAGTATGGAGCTTTGGATGGTGGAGTAAATCTTTATATTGGATTACATCTGGAGGAAAACCGTTGACAGAAAATCGCGAATCTCCAAAATCGGATACAACCAATGTAAAAACATTCAATATCACAACAGCCGATAAAGTTTTATTGAATTTAAGAAAAGAAAATCCCCAAGCTGCCGGAATTATGATTAGTATTCCAGGAAAGCCAGCAGATCCAATTGGTGCTTTTGTTTACAAGCAAAGACACACTTTTTATAACATGGATAGATATAGTTTTGATCAGCAGAGTTTGAAAGAAATTTCGATTAAAACACCTTTTTCAGGAAAGTATATTGAAGCCAATATTCCAGACAAAATCAGACGTATGAATTACGATATTCACGTAGGAAGTGTTCTGGGTCTTACAGGGAAAATTATTGCATTTTTGGCTAGTTTAATTTCTGCCAGTTTGCCAATTACAGGATTTATTATTTGGTGGGGAAAACAGAAATTTGGTAAAAAGAAACCTGCTGCAAAACCAAAAGTGGCAAGTAAAGCAATTCCCGTTCCTAAATT
>NZ_DHEI01000128.1:2343-9633 GCF_002399805.1 Flavobacterium sp. UBA4854 | reverse complement strand
ACAACAAAAAGACTGGTCAATAGATGAAATTCAGAATGTTTGGAAACTGGTTTCGAAACTTCATGACGGACAAAAATATGGTGGATTTAATGAAGGCGATAGAGTAGAATATCTTAATCATATTGGAAGTGTTGTTTTTGAAGTTCTAAATGCTATTCGATTTACAGAAAACATGAATGCTGATTTAGCCATTAAATGTGCGATGCTTCATGATACGATAGAAGATACAGAAATGAAATACGAAAAAGTAATGGAACTGTTTGGCAATGAAGTAGCTTCTGGAGTTCTTGCTTTAACAAAAAACGATAAAATCGAAGATTCTTCAGAAAAAATGATGGACAGTTTAAGAAGAATCAAACAGCAGCCTAAAGAAGTCTGGGCAGTAAAAATGGCCGACAGAATTTCAAATCTATACCAACCGCCTTTTTATTGGAATGATGACAAAAAACTTTATTACATTGCTGAAGCAGAAATCATTCATAATGAACTAAAAGAAGGAAACGAATATTTAGCAAACCGATTGAAACTAAAAATAAATGAATATCATCGGTTTTTAAATTCTAATCAAGTAGTATAAAAACAAAAAACTCCTCAATTTCTTGAGGAGTTTTGTCTTACATGTTTATTCTTTTCTTAATTTCTTCTGCTATTAATTTTGCTGCAACCGGTGACCAATGAGTGTCGCCAAAATAATATATATCTTTTTTATTTCTCATATTTTTTGACAATAGCTCTTTTGAATCTATATAAATATAATTCTTATTAAACTTTTTTAAATTTTCAAAGAAAAGAGGTTTTTCAAATTTATTATTATTTTCAATGTAAGAGTAATACATATCATACTTGTCCGGTGCAGGTAAAACTATTAGCCTTATTCCTTTTTGTTCCAGTTTTTTTGCTATATAATTTAATTTGTCATTTAGATTTTCTATGTTACTAACTAGATTATTTGTTTTTATCATAGTAAGATCTTCACGATAAAAAAGCAATTTATTAGAATTATTACTAAATGAATCTCTTGTATTAAGATCGATATTATAAACTAAATTATTAGATAAATAATTTTTGTTTAAAAAAAAATTTAAAAATAAAAAAGGAAATTTCAAAGTCGTCTTAGAAAACAATTCATAGTTATGTTTTTCATTTTTTTTATGATTATTTTCAATTAAGGAGTTAATCTCACCAATACATATCTTTTGACTTAAGTGGGCATTCTTTGCATTAGAAACAATTTTTCGTTCTATATTTTCGAGTATAACATAATCAATTTTATAGTTTGAAAAAAAATCTCCATTAACCATTTCAATTAAAGTTTGAATCTGATTTTCTCTAATGATTTTATCAACATTCAAAACACTAAAATTACTTGCGAGTATATTATTATATCCAATAGCTCCACGATCTGAAAATGAATCTCCAATGGTAAGGATTTTAAACTCCCTCTTTCTAGTTTTTGATAAGAATTCAAATTTTATTTTTTCATTTGAATCAAAAGTTTTCATATATTCTTTATCAATATTTGGAATACAGCCTAAACGCAATAAATCTGGAGTCTCTGTATCAGAATAAAATGAAAATGTCACTATATATAGTACAAAAAATGGTAAGGTAAATAGCAATGTTTTTAGAATAAACTTTTTCATAACTTAAAATTGAAAATATATGAATTCTGATTCCGTTCCTCCAAACCAAAAAACTAAAATGATTATTACATAATAGAAAGCGTATCTAAAAACCGGTTTCCATTTTAAACCTAAAGAAGCAATTGCATATTCTTTTTCTCTACCCAACCATTCTATAAGCATAAATAATATTAATAGAATGAATAATGATGTAGGTCTAATCGTTGGAATAGAGAACAACGAGCTCGAAAATATTTGTGATATGTAATGAAATGCATCGTTTAAGCTTTCTGCTCTAAAAAATATCCATGCAAATACAGTCAAGCCAAATGTAATTGCAATAGAAAGAAAATCTTTAAAACTTGGAAGTATTTTTCCTTTTGCCACAATATCTATATTATTTCTATTAGTATTGAACAATATTGAAGGCATAATATACAGGGCATTTAATAAACCCCAAAATATAAAGGTCCAATTTGCACCATGCCAAAATCCGCTTACTATAAAAATGATAAAGACATTTCTAACTTTCATAAATATACTTCCTTTACTTCCTCCTAGCGGAATATAAAGATAATCTCGAAACCAACTTGAAAGCGAAATATGCCAACGGCGCCAGAATTCAGCTATATCTCTCGAAAAGTAAGGAAAAGCAAAGTTTTTTAAAAGATCTATTCCGAAAAGACGAGCAGTTCCTAGAGCAATATCTGAATAACCTGAAAAGTCTCCATAAATTTGAAATGCAAAAAAGATTGCTCCAAGCACATGATCGCTTCCAGAATGACTTATCGAATTATTGAAAATTTCATTTGCATGCTTTGCACATTGATCGGCAATTACTATTTTCTTAAACAGTCCCCATAAAATTTGTCTTAAACCGTCAACAGCATTATTATAATTAAAAAATCGTTCTTTTTTTATCTGAGGAAGAAGGTGAGTTGCGCGTTCAATTGGTCCTGCAACCAATAAAGGGAAAAAGCTAACAAATAAAGAATAATCAATGAAATTTTTCTCTGCTTTGATGCGACCTTTATAAATATCTATAACATAAGATAAACCATGAAATGTATAAAAAGAAATTCCGACAGGAAGAATAATCTTGAGCGTCCATAGATTAGTTTGCAAACCTGTATTTTTTAAAGCATCAGCTAAAGATTCTACAAAGAAATTATAATATTTAAATACGCCTAGAAAACCTAAATTGATTGATATGCTTAACCAGAACCAAAACTTTTTCATGTTTTGATTTTCTGTATCAGCCATTTTAATTCCAGTGAAATAATCTAATAAAGTCGAAAAAATAAGAAGAAATAAAAATCTATAATCCCAACAAGCGTAAAAAAAATAACTCGAAACCAGTAATAGAATATTTTGAAGTTTCAAATTTTTCTTGGCTAAAAACCAATATAGGAGAAAAATAAGCGGTAAAAAAATGGCAAAGTTTATAGAGTTAAAAAGCATGTGCTATTCTAGGTTTTAATACATTTCTAATCTTAAAATATTTATAAAATATTTTTTGGCGAATATAGAAAACTAACTTTTAAAATTGCTTCAATCAGACTCTATTTTCATTTAAGATTTAAATAAAGATTTAGTCTTGCTTAAATATTCTCTTTAGTCAACCTATCCAATTCTTTCAACAGAGTAGGAAATCTAAATTCTCCCGCCATACTCTGCACTTTTTTATATGCTATATCCAAATCAATTCCGATAGAGGTGATGTATAGCGGTTTCTTGCTGTCACCTCTAAAAAGTGCTTTTTTATTCTTTTCTATAGAAGCAAAATTGGTTTTCGCAACACCAATAATTGGAATTTCTTTATTTAGTTTTTCATACAAATAGCCGCCTAAACCATATTTGTTTTCATCGTTTAAATAAACAAATCCGTCAACTATAATAACATCAACAGTCGACAAATCAATTTGTTTTAATAAGCTCAAAATACAAGGTAGTTCTCTTTTATAAAACTCTCCAGGAATGTATTCTTCTACATTGTTTATGGTTTCAGAATGAATTTTAAAGTTTTTGTCTTCATTCCATTCTGCGAATTCAAGACAAATTGTTTTTGCTTTTTGGTCAAAATAATAAGTGTCAAAAGCTAAGATCATTTGGTGTAAAATATTTTAATTTTAGCTAATATAGAAAAACCTTACAAGGAAACTGTCTGATCTTTAGTAATTAATTATAAACTTTCTAAAACATTTTCTTATATCCTTCTAATTCAGAATAAAAGAAATTCTAAAATTTAAAATTCAGTTTTTGATAGCTTATCAAATAAATGTAGCTTAGCTAATATTTTTAAGAAACAAATCTAAAAAAACTACATCAAAATGAAATGGATTACCAGAGAGAGACCCAAAATAGATCGAATTGCCTGTCCTTGGCTGATTCGAAAGTTTGTAGATCTTGAATCTGAATTTATTTACGTTCCTTTTGATGACGTTATAACCAAAGCAAAGGAACTTGAAGCTATTCCATTTGATATTCCAGATGTTGAGTTTACTCATTATAATGAAGAAAGCACTTTTGATTATATAGTCAAAAAATATGAAATTAAAGATCCAGCAATTAAGATTATTGCAAGAATTGTACGCGGTGCAGACACTGACCGACATGAAATTGCGAAAGAATCGGCTGGACTTTGGGCAATTTCTTCTGGGTTGGCTTATAACATTAAAGATGATTATGAGCTTTTAGAACAAGGCATGATTCTTTATGATGCTTTGTATAGCTGGGCAACACATTTGTATCAGCAGAGTCATTTACAGAATAGTCCGTTTGAGAAATTATTGCATGAAGTTTATAACAAGTTTATTAAAGACAAAAAAACTTCTGGAAAAACGCCTTCTTGGGTTAAAGATTTAAAAAATATCATTCAAGATCAAATAGACACACAATTTACTTTTGATTTAAAGAAAATTTCAAACGAACTTAATTTGAATCCTTCCTATTTATCTCGAGAATTTTCTAAACATTTTGAAGATTTAAATTTTGGTGAATATGTTAGAAAACTTCGTATTGAAAAAGCAATCATTCTTATTGAAAATTCGTCTCATACATTAACCGAAATAGCTTATATGACGGGATTTTCAGATCAAAGTCATTTTACGAGAATTTTCAAGCTTTATACGGGAAAAAATCCTTCTTCTTATAGAAAAAAAACAAAAAAGTAAACCAGATACAAAAGGTAAATTGAATTCTATTTTTTGAAAACCAATGCTTATAGCTTTGTTTATCAAATCAAAAACTAGAAACAATGTTATTTAAACGGATTTTATTTTTTACAGTGCTACTTATAGGTTTTACGTCTTTTTCTCAAACTACATATCCTAAAATAGGGGGATATTTTGGTATTATGCATCCAATAGTCACTATTAATGAAGATGAAACTACTGTAAATTTTAGAGATTATTACGCTGTTGGTTTTCCTACTGGAATAAATATCTGGAAAAACGAAAAAATCGGATTCTCATTTGAAGTCGTTCCCAATATAAAAGAAGATCAAGGAACGAGCAAAGTAAGCAATTTACTATTCCATCCAGGCGTTTTGGTCGCTCTAGGAAAAGGCTACACATTTGCTGGACGAGCTGCTTTTGAAAGTGGTGGAAGATATGGTTTTACGCCTGTTTTTAATAAAACAATTATAAAAAATACAAGCTGCAGTTATTACCTTGCTGTGCCATTGCCCGTTCGTTTTGGAAATGATCATCCTGCTAGTTTTACTGTAGGTTTTCAGTTTGGAATTGCTTTTTAAGGTTCTTAAACAGAATTAAATCAAGTGTTTGCCAAATTAATTGATTAATTTAGTTATTAATAAAAACCTAAGCTTATGAAAACTAAAATGATATGGGCCAACTTGGTTTCGGGCGATATCCAGAAAACAATTCAATTTTACACCGCTCTTGGTTTTAAGCAAAACGGACAAGAAACAAAAGAATTGGTAAGTTTTGTTTTTGGAGATAATGATTTTGTAATTAACTTTTTCACACCAAAAAGATTAGAAAATGCCATAAAAGGAAAACTCTCTAACACAGCTGTAGACAATGAAATTATATTTTCTTTGTCTGCAAGTAGTGTAGAGGAAGTTGATCTTTGGTACAATAAAATAAAAGAAATCAACGGAACCATTTTCTCAGAACCTGAAAATTTTGAAGTTGGTTATACCTTTGGTTTTTCAGATCCAGACGGACATAAATTTAATTTTCTGTACTGGCCGGGAATGTAGTTTTTTTTGCCATATGGCAAATTCTCAATAAAAACTTATGCCTAACTTTCGTGTATGAAAGAATTAGTAAATTATATATTGCAATTTGGCAATTTAAATCAGCAACAGATTGATTTGATTTTAACGCAGGCCAAAGAAAAAGAAATCAAAAAAGAAGAATATTTTTCTGAAGCTGGAAAAATAGCTGCTGAAGTTGGCTTTATTATAGAAGGAATAATGCGCGTTTGTTACTACAATAACAAAGGCGAGGAAATCACAAAATACTTTATTGACGAAAATAATCTAGTGGTAGATTTAGAAAGTTTTGACAATAATATTTGCTCGTCTGCTTATGTACAAGCGGTTACAGATTGCAAAATTATTGTGTTTTCTAAAGCCAATTGGCAAGAATTACTAGATACAATTGTTGGTTGGGACACGATTGTGCATAAAATCATTTCGAAAGCATTAATTCAGAAAGTGGCTAGAAGAAGTCCGTTAGTTTCAGAAGATGCTACATCTCGCTATTTATCTTTTATGGAAATGTTTCCAAAAGTAATTAATCGAGTTCCGCTTTCATATTTGGCTTCCTATCTCGGAATAACACAATCCTCTTTAAGCAGAATTAGAAAAAATATCCGTTAAAATCGCTTTTTGCCATATGGCAAATGTTTTTGTTTTTAATCGATGGAACTTTGCTTCAGATAATTTAAAAATATAAAAAATGAAAACAGTATTAATTACAGGTGCAAATAGGAGCATTGGTTTAGAAACTACTAAACAGCTTTCAGAAAAAGGATTATTTGTTTATTTAGGAACGCGTGATCTTGCAAAAGGAGAAGAAGTAGTAAAAGAATTGAACAAAAAAGGATTTCAAAACATTAAAGCTATTCAAATTGATGTTACCAATGCAGAAAGTGTTTTAGAAGCAAAAAGCATCGTTGAAAAAGAAAAAGGTAAATTGGATATTCTAATTAATAATGCCGGAATTTTAGGAGATATTCCGCAAAGTCCTTCGGCAACTTCTATAGAAAACATTCAAAAAGTTTTTGACACGAATTTCTTCGGAGTGATAACTGTAACGCAAGCTTTTCTTGATTTGCTAAAAAGATCTGAAAATCCAAGAATTAGCAATATTACATCAGGACTTGGTTCTCTTACTTTACACAGTGATCCAACTTGGAAATATTATCCAATAAAAGCAATTTCATATGTCTCTTCTAAAACTGCTTTAAATGCATTTACAGTGACTTTAGCTTACGAATTAAAGGATCTTCCGTTCAAAGTAAACGCAATTGATCCAGGTTACACAGCAACCGATTTTAATCATCACAATGGCCCCGGAAGTGTTGAAAGTGCAGCAAGTTTCATTATAAAACATACTTTATTGGATGAAAATGGACCAACTGGAAAATTCTTCAGCAACGATATTGAAGACGAAAGCGAGGAAAGTCCTTGGTAAAA
>NZ_DHEI01000128.1:0-2165 GCF_002399805.1 Flavobacterium sp. UBA4854 | reverse complement strand
TTGTAGAAAAGTGGTAAATTTAGACCGTTATTAATTTTAAGAAACAAAACAATGTCTATTACAACCGAAGCAGAATTAGCAGGAATGAAAAAAATAAGTGAAGCTGTAGCTTTTACTTTAAAAGAAATGAGAAAATTTGCCAAACCTGGAATATCGACAAAAGAATTAGACGATTACGGAGGACAAATTTTAAATGATTTAGGAGCGAAATCTGCGCCATATTTAACTTACGGTTTTCCTGGTTGGACTTGCATTAGTGTTGACAATGAATTTTGCCACGGAATTCCTTCTGAAAAAAGAATTTTGCAAGAAGGCGATTTAATTAATATTGATGTTTCTGCTGAATTGGATGGATTTTGGTCAGATAACGGAGGTTCTTTTGTAATTGGTAATGATATAAATGAGCATCAAAAGTTAGTGGAAGCTTCTAGAGATATTTTGCATAAAGCCATTCACAATATAAAAGGTGGCGTTCGTATTTCTGATATTGGCTTTCTGATTGAAACAGAAGCTAAAAAGCGTGGTTACAAAGTAATCAAAAACCTAACAGGGCATGGAGTAGGAAGAAGTCTTCATGAAGCACCGCATGAAATTGCCAATTATAGAGATCGTTTTAATCAAACAAGATTTAAGAAGAATTCTGTTGTAGCAATTGAAACTTTCATTTCTACCAGTTCTACATATGCTGAAACCTTAAAAGATGGTTGGACAATGGTTGGAAACAAAGGTGGTTTTATGGCGCAACACGAACATACTATTGTAGTAACAGAAGGAAAGCCAATTATTTTGACAGAAATGAATGAAATTTGGAATTAAAAATTCTATTTAAACAAAAGCCTCTATTATTTCTAATAGAGGCTTTTGTTTTATTAAATAACGCCATTTTGTTTGTTAAACGTTGCAATCAAATTTTTATTGGCTTCTATTATTTTCTGAAAATGAATCATATTGGGGTTAAATATTAAATCATAGTTTTCGTCTTTTGGTTTAAATTTATTTACTCCAAAGGCTACACTATTTGGCGGAATGTCTTTTGTAATAATAGAACCCGCACCAATAACCGAATTTTCTCCAATTGCGATTGGTCCTAAAATTTTGGCACCATCGGCAATAATAACATTTTTAGCAATAATCGGGTTGCCAACATTTTCCCATTCCTTACTAATTTTATTGTATTTTAAATTTGCTCCGATAGATACGTTTTGAAATATGACAACATTCTCACAAATTTTAGCTGCCACAATAGTGCATCCACGCCCGTGATGTGCAAACAAAACGCTTTTGTCCATTTCCACACAGTTTATTTCGCAACAATAAAGTTTCTCTAGCAAATTGCTCGCAATTAGTTTTAAGAATTTATTTTTTGAATGGCAATTGATTTTAACTAATGTATTAAACATATGATTTTAAGTATTTTTTGATATTTGACATTTTAAAAGAATGTCTAATTAAATCACATCATTCTTTAACTCAACGAGATTCCCAAAGCTCGATTTTATTGCCTTCAGCGTCCATAATATGAACAAATTTACCATAATCGTAAGTTTCTATATTGTCTAAAATTGTCACGCCATTTTCTTTTAATTGTTCCACCAAACCTTCAATGTTCTGCACACGATAATTGATCATAAAATGCTTTTTTGAAGGTAAAAAGTAATCATCTCCTTTTGGAAAGGGACTCCATTGCAACGAATTTATCTGGTCTGGATTATTTAAATCTCTCGAATCAAAGCTTGAAGAGCCCCACGCATTTATATCTAATCCTAGATTTTTAGCGTACCAATCTTTTGTTTCTTTTGGATCATCCGAATAAAAGAATATGCCGCCAATTCCAATTACTTTAGGTGTTTTATTATCTTGATTTTCCATAGAAATAACTTTTAAAAATTCCTTGATTTTTTAAAAGTCTAAGGTATTAAATATTGTTTGTATTTTTATTCTAACAGCTTTTGATTTATATTTACATAACTGCATTTCTAGCAAAATGATACTACAATGAAAACAGAAAGAATTTACAAAATACTATTTTCTAGCGTTTATCCTTTATACATTCAAAAAGTCGAAAAAAAAGGAAGAACTAAAGAAGAATTAGATATCGTAATCAAATGGCTTACAGGATATAGTGACAAGCAAATTAAAGCGCAAATTGAAAAGAAAGTAGATTT
>NZ_DHEI01000029.1:0-10595 GCF_002399805.1 Flavobacterium sp. UBA4854 | reverse complement strand
AGAACACTATTAAAAGTTTGTTCTGCTTCAGCTTTTTTATCAAGACCTAAAAGACCTAATCCTTGCATATACAAGCAGTGAATTTTGTTTCGTTTGTCCAGATCATCTTCCCAAATCATAAGATCTGGAAGTGATACCGCAAAATAATCAATCGTAACATGATCGTTTACGTGTTTTTTTGCGTAAGCTACGAGCTTTTCAAAACGTTTATTCGCTTCAGCAAAATCATTTAATTTCAGATAAGCCAAGCCCTGATAGAAAATTTTGTCAGGCTGTTGGTCATTATAAAAAATAGCTGCTGTTGGTTCTTCTAAACCTTGCGTTGCTTTTTCCCACCAATAATTAGCTTGTTGTAGATCGCTTTTCTTTTCATAAGCAACACCAAGCCAGTAATGGATATCATTTTCCTGTGCTCCAGGTAATTTTCCTTCACCTAAATTATCAGGATAAATTTGTGCTTGTTCCAAAAGCGCTATGGCTTTATCATAATTTCCTTGCGTAATTTCCTGTTTTGCAATTTCAGTTAAAGAAATCAAATATTGTCCGCTTACTTTTCCTTCACCGCCTTCCCAAGGATGGAACATTCGGTTTTGCAGTAACGTAAGTGCTTTATCGTGTTTCCCTAAAAGATTGTACAAAGCAACTCTTTCTAAATACACGTCGTCTCTTTGAATAACCAATTCTAAATGTTTTTCTAAGAAGGCCAATCTGAAAACCAAATCTCTATTTAAACGTTTGTATAACTGATCCAATTCCATTAGAATTCTTGCATCTTCCAAATCAAGTGAAAAAGCTTTTTCCAGACTTGCTAGTGCTTTTTGCTCATCGTTCAATTTGTTGTAATAAGCCAATGAAAGATTACGGTGTACAGTTGGAAAACTATCATCAATTGAAACTGATTTTTCCCAACAAGAAATCGCATCATCATAAAATTTCGATGCATACCAAAAGTTTCCTAGATAATACAGCGCTTTTGCATCGTTAGTCTGTTTCTCGATAACTTCTGAAAGCACCAAAGCAGCTTCAATCTGATTTGGGAAACAATAATCAGGTTTTGCCTGAGAAGCCATCTTGAAACATTTTTCGGCTTGATTAAAATCATTCAGCTTTTCATAAAATGAACCCGCAAAATACCAAGCCATCGGATAGGTGTTTTCATCTTTCAATCCTTCACTTAATAAAGCAGAAGCTTCTTGATACAAACCTGCTGCATTGTAGTCTAAAGCATATTCGATATACGTATGAATGTTGTTTCGAATGAGTGCATTTAAATACGTTAAATCCTGTTTGTCATTGCTGAGAAGATACTTTTCGAATAGTAATCCAAAATTGAAAGAATCATTCTCTAAATAAGCATTAGCAAGCTGAAGCGCTTTCTCTTTTTGGTTTAATTTTCTAAGAAAAGCCACCTGCAAATGCAATGCTTTATGATCTTCTGTATTTTTAGAAATCGCTTTTTGAATGTGAATCAAAGCTGAATCGAAATCACCTTTTAAAGCATCAAGCTGCGCTACATAAAAATAACCCTGATTCTGCCAAGCTGCATTCCAAGTCGATTTGTAAAAAGCATCGTAAGCTTCTTCGTTTTTATTCTGATATTTAAGTGACAATCCTAAATTGAAATACGCTTCTCCATCATACGGATTTGGATTTCGCTGTGTAAGCGTTTTAATAGCAGCTCTGAAATACGGCTCGCTTTCTGCAAATTTTGCTCGACGCATCAGCCATAATCCCATTGCATTATTAGCACGAACATCACCAGAATCACGTTTAAGCGCTTCTTCGTAATACGGAATCGGACTATAAGTGGCGTGTCTGTATTGCTCTAAATGCTGTGCTGTCAGGAATAATTGCTCGTTATTTTCAATATCTTCAGGTGCAAGAGCAGGTTTTGCAGCTTCTGGAATCTCATCTTCGTTTTGAGCTTCATAATTCCAATCTACTAAAACTTTATCGTCAGCATCTGTTACAGTAATTGACAATCCTTCTAAACCTGATGAGGTATTGAAATCAATTGTTTCTTCAAATGAATTGTATGGCGAGGCATCATATTGTTTTTGGAATAAAACTGAGCCATTATTTTTTAAAGTCACCGTCGTTTTTGGATAAACTCCAGTTGTGTATGCTTTAATAACTAATTGATCGCCGATGTTTTCTAAGTTAACCATCGCATTTTTGGTTGCATTTTTTACTACTCCCAAATCACGATATGGCATAAAATACTGTGTGAAATCTTTTTGCTCGCCTGGCATAATCCAAGTAAAATCAGGCTGATTATCAGTATAAACTCCACACATTAATTCGATATACGGACCATCTTCATCAGTAAGATTTCTGTCCCAAGCACGACCGAAATCGCCGTGTCCCCAAGTCCATTGTTTTTTTCCTGGAGAAACATGATGATTGGCAACGTGCAATAAACCACCTTTTGAATCATTTTCGTATCCGCCAACAAAATTATATTTTGAAGCAATCGCCATATAAGAAGTCGGAACCGGAATGTTTTTATAACGTGAAATATCTGTTCCAGGCGAATAATCGACTTTATAATACGTTCCTTTTGCAATTGGGAAAGAAGAAACATCGCGTTTTCCGTGATCAAAAACAGCATTTACATCAGGCGGAAAAACCGATTGATAATCGTCGTTTACTTTTACAGCAGGATTTGCCCACCATAAAAAAGTCTGCGGAAATGAAGTTCTGTTGTATAATTGTGCTTTAATTTCTAAATACGCTTTATCAGGATATAGTCTGAAACCAGCCATACCTTTGGTTCTAAACATACGCTCAACTTCGCTGCACCAAACCGTTGCGCTTCCGTCTTCATGTTCTTCAATTGTAAAATCTACAGGATCAAATGTAGTTGGTCTGTGGTGTTGAGGCCAGTTAAATTCGATTCCGCCAGAAATCCACGGACCTGTAAGTCCTACCAATGCAGGTTTTACAACCTGATTGTAATATACAAAATGACGGTTTTTAGTTTTGTCATAAGCCATATGAACTCTTCCGCCAAGTTCAGGCAGAATCATTATCTTAATGAATTCATTTTCAAGATATACGGCCTGATATTCTTTATCTGTTTTTTCGTCCGCGATTTTTTCAATAACCGGATAAGGATATACCGATCCGTTACTTCCCTGATACACTCTTTTCTCAATAAATACAGGATTTTTTTCAGGTTTGCCCACCTCATAAGTTGGCAGGATTATTTTTTCCTTCCAAACATTTACTTTTTGCATGATGTAATGAAATTTAAATTATTGAATATGTTTTGATTGATCAGCAGCCATAAGCTCCTCAATCTCTTCAAGACTTTTGTTTTTCGTTTCAGGAAGTTTTCTGAAAACAAATAGAAATCCTAAGGCACAGATAATTCCATACAGCCAGAAAGTGCCTGACGTGCCCAGATAGTTGTTAAAAATTGGAAAGGTCTGCACTAATATGGCAGAAGCAATCCAGAGTGCAAAAGTGGCAACAGACATTGCTACACCTCTAATTCGGTTAGGGAAAATTTCAGATAAAATAACCCAAGTAATAGGAGCAAGAGACATTGCATAAATGGCAATGGCTAATAATACCAATAGCAATAATGGAAATCCGGTAACATTGGTGTAATAAAAATATCCTAGTAAAGCATAGATTACAGCAAGCGCTCCAGAACCAAAAAGCATTAATTTTTTGCGGCCTAATTTGTCTACAGTTCCCATAGCAACTAGAGTGAAAACCAAGTTAATGCTTCCTGTTATCACAATATTCATGAACAAATCGTTTATGCTGTAACCAGCCGAAACAAAGATTTCTTGAGCATAATTGAAAATAATATTAATACCGCACCATTGTTGGAAAGCGGCCAATACAATTCCGATAATTAAGATCGAAAAAGCTTTTTTGTCGAATAATATTTTGAAATCGGTCTTTTCGCTTTCGTGTGTAAAAGTTTCTTTAATTTTTTTAAGCTCTTCTCTAGCATAATCAATTCCTCCAATTTTAGCAAGAGTGTCTTCTGCCGAATTTTGATTGTCTTTTTTAGCCAAATATCTTGGGCTTTCTGGAATCAGAAACATTAATAAAAAGAAAAGAACAGCCGGGAAAAATCCTGCCCAAAACATCCATCGCCATCCGGTTTGTCCGTTCCAAGAAGCAAGAATCTGTGCGTGAGAATAACCAGTTGGAATAACTTCTGTGATTAGCATGTTTGTAATCTGTGCAGCAAGAATTCCGATAACTACGGTAAGTTGGTTTATGGACACGAAAAGTCCGCGGGTTTCCTGAGGTGCGATTTCTGCAATATATAAAGGCGATATGGTAGAAGCAACTCCAATTCCGATTCCTCCAATAATACGCCAGACAATAAATATGTTGAAGGTTTCTGAAGCTCCTGTTCCAATTGCCGATAAGGAGAATAATACGGCGGCAGCAATCAGTAGAGGACGTCTTCCGTAAGTATCGGCTAGTTTTCCTGCAACAGCGGCACCTGCCACACAGCCAACAAGAGCACTGCTCATTGCCCAGCCTTGAAGAGCTGGAGAATCTGAAATGCCAAAATAAATTTCGTAAAATGGTTTTGCTCCGCCAATAACAACCCAGTCGTAGCCAAAGAGTAAACCACCCAGTGCTGCAACTAGACTAATTGATAGTAAAAAGGTATAATTGTAATTTTTCATAAAAAGGTTTTAATAGCTTTTGTAAAATTAGCGGAATCGGAACCTTTGATTTATGGATATTTTTTTTGAATAGATGGATTATAATCTGATTTTTTAGCATCATGTTTTAAAATCCGAAAACAATTGCGTTACTGCTTATATTCTGTTCGATATTGAATAGGTGATGTACTCATTATTTTCTTGAATAAACGGGAGAAATATAACGGATCATTAAAACCTAAATTAAAACTGATTTCTTTTATGCTCATGGTCGTAAAACTTAAGTATTGACAGGCTTTCTGCATTTTTAGATAATTGAAATAATGTATAGGAGAATAACCCGTCTGTTTCTTAAATAAGGTAAAAAAATGTGACGATGAATAATTAAAATAAGCTGCAACATCGTTTATTTTTAACGAAAGTTCCAGATGCTTTTTCATGTAATCAATAGCCGACTCAATAGTATTATCCTCTGAAAATTTTCGATTTTTTTGAATGAAAAATTTCTCATACAAAAAGGTATTCAATAGTTGCCATAAAGATAAATTGGCAAATTCTAGATTGCTGGAGCTGTAACCGTCTTCCATAACGTCTAATATGTTGTCAAATAGTTCGATACGTCTTTCTTCAAGCGATAATTGCGGAGCGGTATCAGGATATTCGGTTATGAATTTATCGTAAAAATAATTTGCTTGTGGTCCAGTAAAATGAATCCAATAAATACTCCACGGATTTTGTTTTAAAGCATAATAATCATGCGCAACTTCTGGTGGAATAATATAAAAGGTATTGGCTTTGAGTGTAATGGTTTTGTTTTCTCGGCTAATAATGCCTTCTCCTTTATAACAATAAATCAGGATATATTGTTTGCTTCCGTGCTTTCGCTTCATGGAATGATGGCTCGCATTAGGAAAAACGCCAATATCGGTAAAATACAAACCCGAAATAAGCGGATTCTTTTTGATATTGGAAAGTATGTTTTTAGGAATTACAATCATGCGCTGTCCTAAAAAACCTTCTTTGACTTTTATTTTTTCCTTTTGCGATGTGTTTTTCATTTTCCTAAATCTTGTTTTTCAAATATCATAATTTAATCCATGCTTTCAAAAAAAATGTCCATTTTAAGCACAATTATCAAAAGTAAATTTGAAATTCTAATCTAACTTAAATCTTTTCTGACCTTTTTTTAATCAATATGAATTCTACCAATATAATTGCATGCGAGTCTTTTGGCTGGTTTGCAGACCAAGAAATTTTCAAATTTACTATTACAAACAGCCAAGGAAATTATGTGGAGCTGCTTAATTATGGTGCCATAGTAAAATCCATAGTTGTGCCAGATAAAAATGGAAAGAAAGAAAATGTGGTTTTGGGTTTTCCTACTTTAGAAGGTTATTTAAAAGACAAGGCTTATATCGGAGCGACAATCGGGCGTTTTGCAAACCGAATAAATAATGCTTCGTTTTCTATTGAGAATAAAACGTATTATCTGGATAAAAACGACGGAAAAAATAACAATCACAGCGGTTCAGCAGGATTTAATTCTAAAGTATTCGATTTTAAAATAGAAAACGATGCTGTGATTTTTTCACTTGAAAACAGGAGTGGAGAAGGCGGTTTTCCGGGAGATGTAAATCTAAAAGTGATTTATAAATGGACTGATCAAAACGAATTGAAAATTCAGTTTTTGGCAGAAGCCAGCGAATCGACTCCGCTTAATTTTACCAATCATTCTTATTTCAATTTATCAGCTTGTCAAGATAAAATCCATAATCATAGATTAACCATTCAAGGATCAAAAATATTAGAAAGTACAGCCGATTATATTCCGACAGGAAAAATTATACTAGCTGATGAATATTTATTTATGAATGATAAACTGGGTGACGTAATGCAAAACAAGGGACTAAATCTTTATTATGTTTTAGATCGCAATCGTGTTGATGAAAAACTTGTTTGCAAATTAATTGAAGAAAAATCAGGTAGAATAATGCGAGTTTATACTTCATATCCGGGTGTGCAGCTTTATACAGGAGATTATTT
Organism: Flavobacterium sp. UBA4854; assembly: GCF_002399805.1. NCBI lineage: Bacteria > Pseudomonadati > Bacteroidota > Flavobacteriia > Flavobacteriales > Flavobacteriaceae > Flavobacterium > Flavobacterium sp. UBA4854. Next base: position 3,909 of record NZ_DHEI01000029.1, on the reverse strand, counting down.
AGACAGTGCATTAATCGGTGAACATTCTAAATTATACCAATCTTTTGACGGACTTTGTTTAGAATGCCAGTATTATCCTGATAGTCCCAATCATGAACATTTTCCTAACACTTTATTTGGAGCAGGTCAAATCTACGATGAAACCATTGCTTATACTTTTGATATAGCAACTAACAAAATTTAACTATCACCTTTAAATATTTATATAATGAAAAAAAAGTTTGTAAACCGATTTTTAATTGTCCTGATGCCGTCAGTATTTTTTCTGCTGACGAATTGTAAGGCACAGAATACATCACTTTCGCTAAAATCTAAGGACAATCTCAATCAGATCTCACTGTCTTTAAGCGAAGACGGACAATTGTCTTATAAAGTTACGCGTCATGATAAAGCTGTTATACTTGATTCTCCACTTGGATTGATTTTTGAAAATGATGATTTTACTACAGGATTATCTGTTGTAAATGTTTCTCCAATAGAAGAAAAACGTGAGAAATATGAACTTAAAGTAGCCAATAATAAAACAGCTGATCATGTTTTTAAAACCAAAAGCATCACTTTCAAAAACAAGCAAGGTGCTTTGATGACGATAGACTTAATTGCAGGAGAAGAAGGCGTTGCTTTTAGATATAAGTTTGATAATAAAGCGAATAGATCTAAAATTCTTAAAAATGAACTAACAGGATTCCATATCGATCAAAAAGCAAAAGGATGGTTGCAACCTTATAATAAGGCTGGAGATTATACACCGGGTTATGAAGATTTTTATGTAAATGTAAAATCAGGAGATCCAATAAGCGGTGCTCGAAACGAATCTATTGGTTGGTGTATGCCGGCACTTTTTAATGTAAACGATGCTAAAAACTGGGTACTGATTGCAGAATCTGGTACAGACGGTTCATTTCCAGGCTGTCATTTAGCGCCAGATTCTAAAAACGGAATGTACACCATTGCTTTTGCTAAAAATGATGAGAAATTTACTTTGCCATTACCAGATAAAGGAAATGCATATCCTGAGTCTGCAGAACCGTGGACAATGCCTTGGAGAGTTATAATGATTGGAGATAATGCAGGCAATATTTTATTGTCTACAATGATTACAGATTTAGCTCCAGCTTCTAAAATTAAAGATGTTTCTTGGATTCAATCTGGAAAAGCGGCTTGGTCGTGGTGGTCGCATCCAGAAGATTTTACGCCAGAAATGTATAATAAGTTTACAGATGTTTCGGCTTCATTTGGTTTCAAATACACACTTTTTGATGCTGGTTGGGAAAAAGCCAACAAGGAAGGGAAAATTGTAGATTATGCATTGTCTAAAGGAGTACAGCCATTAGTTTGGGGATTTTCAGCAGAATACTTTGATTCAGAAAAAAGAAAAAAGAGATTTAAAGAATTGGCTGAAATGGGAATAAAAGGAGTAAAAATTGACTTTTGGTGTTCAGACAGGCAAGAAGTTATGGCAGCTTTGCAAGGTATTTTTGAAGATGCAGCAAAAGAACATTTATTGGTAAACTTACATGGAACAACGGTTCCAAGAGGCTGGCACAGAACATGGCCGAATTTTGTAACCGCAGAAGCTATTTTAGGAACAGAAAGTTATTTTTATGAACCAAGATTTCCAGAAAAAGCAGCAGAACAGAATACCGTATTACCTTTTACAAGAAACGTTGCTGGTCCAGCTGATTACACGCCATTTGCTTTAACTTTTAGAAAATATATACGTTTAAATACTTCGGTTCATGAATTGGCAATGGCTATGATTTATACCTCAGGGATTATTCATTTTGCTGATTCGGAAGAAGTGTTTAATTCACTGCCTAATGAACTTAAAAACTTATTGAAAGAAATGCCGGCAACTTGGGATAAAACTGAGGCTATTGTGGCAGAACCAGGAAAATCAATCGTGTTGTCACGTAAAAAAGATAATCTTTCTTATATCATTGGGATAAACGGAACTAACACAGCTTTACCTGTTTCTATTGATCTGACTAAATACGGAAAAGGGTATTCAAAATTCAGAATCATTTCTGAAGGTAAAGACCCGTTGATGGATTTTAAAGTAGAAACTCATCCAATTAATGCTAAGTGGAAATACAATATGGCTCCAAAAGGAGGTTTTATTATTGAATTTGTAAAGTAATAATTGATTGGTAAAATGAATTACAAAAGAGGTGCTTAAATTTTTTAAGCGCCTTTTTTATTACGTGAAAAAATAACAATGAATAAGATTTGTTTAGTAAAAGAAACGTAGAGTATTAAGATCTTAGGAATTGAAAAAAATGAGCTTCATTTTTAAAATATAATATTTACTTTTAGTAATTGATTTTATGAATTGACTAATACCAGAAATATGAGTTCTCAAAACCAAAAAAATGAAATAAGCCGACGCAGTTTTTTACAAACCAGTGCAAAATTCGCGGCCGCAGGAATTTACTTAGGTGTTTTTGGAATGCCTGAGCTATTCGGAAATGTTGTCGTAGATAAAAAAGATGTTCAGATTCCAGATGTCAAGCTGAATAACGGTGTCAAAATGCCTATACTAGGATTTGGTACATATGGTCTTAGTGGGGAAGTATGCCAGCAATCAGTTGCCGAAGCTATATCGGCAGGTTATCGTCTTCTTGATACTGCAAAAGTGTATGGAAATGAAGAAGCAGTGGGCAGAGGTATAAAGCAAAGCGGAATTGACAGGAAAAAGCTTTTTGTTACCTCGAAACTATGGGTTGATGATGCTGGTTATGAAAATGCTAAAAAAGGTTTTGAAGAAACACTAAGAAAACTGCAACTTGAATATCTTGACCTGTATCTGATTCATCGTCCAAGAGGTGATGTGAAAGGATCTTGGAAAGCAATGGAAGAACTTTATAAAGCGGGAAAAATTAAAGCTATTGGCATAAGCAATTTCGATCCGGTACAACTAGCTGCTCTTTTATCTTATGCTGAGGTAAAACCTGTGATAAATCAAATTGAGACGCATGCTTATTTTCAGCAGACAAATGACTATAAAGTATTAAAACAACATAATATCCAAATGCAAGCGTGGGCTCCTTTTGCAGAAGGTCGTAATGGTCTTTTTACAAATGAAATACTAACTAAAATTGCTCAAAAACATGGCAAAACTACTGCGCAGGTAAGTTTGAGATGGCATTACCAACGTGGCATTGTAGCTATTCCGAGATCTTCACAAAAAGGACATATTATAGAAAATCTTGACATTTTTGATTTTAAACTTGATAGTGCTGATATAAAAGAAATTGAAAAGCTTGACTTAAATAAAACGCAGTTTCCGGAATGGAGTTGAGGTTGATTTGATAAAGAGTGAAATTTGAAATTTCATTGTGTGGTGAGGTTTTAAGTAACAAATTGCAAGATTTGCGACATATAGCTAAAACCATTCAAAAATGATGACCCTCATAGCAATATTTTTTCCGTGTATCTCCTTTCTTTTAAGGGGCAAAATTTTGACGTCTTTGCTTTGTTTAATTTTACAGCTTACTTTAATTGGCTGGTTGCCTGCGGCAATATGGGCTGTTATATCGCTTCAGAATTCAAGGGCCGACAGGCGTAACGAAAAATTAATAAGGGCAATGCGAAATGGTAGATAATTAGTCGCTCTTGCGTATCTAGAAATTTAGGTCTATTTCTCATTAATGACTTCATTATGATTCGGATTTCATTCTGCATTTTTTTAGTAAAATCTTTTCAAAGTTTTTTTAGCTAACAAGAGCAATTTGTTCTAGGTAAATGGTTTTGATTTGTTTTGAACAATCTTTGTATTTAGTTTGAAATCTGTTTTATAGAAAAAAAAACAAGAATTTAAAAATGCTTTTTGAAAATAATATGATAAAAAAGAAAACCCTTAACAAAGTTAAGGGTTTTTAAATTTAGCGGAGAAAGAGGGATTCGAAC
>NZ_DHEI01000019.1:4664-8683 GCF_002399805.1 Flavobacterium sp. UBA4854 | reverse complement strand
TATTACAAAACAATGATTGCAAAAGAAACAGAAAAAATCGTTTTAAAACGTATTTAAAATGAGAACTTTCTTAATTTCTATTCTTCTATTTTGCGCATTTCTGAAAATGAATGCGCAAAACATTTCTTTAGGAAATGTTACAATAGCGCAGTTAGAAGAAAAAAGGCATCCTAAAGATTCTGCCGCTGTTGCTGCTATTTTGTATAGCAATATTGCTATTGATCTTAATGCAAATGGAAACTCCCAAAAGACAACTACAAAGAAAGTTAAGATCTATAAAAGTGAAGGATATAATTTGTCAAATGTCCTGATTTATTTTGCAGCCGGAAAGCTAAGTTATATAAATATAGTAAGCGCTTATACCTACAATTTAGTAGACGGAAAAATTGTAAAGACAAAACTGAAACCTGAAAATGAGTTTATCGAAAAAACGAACAGTAGTTATTGGATCAAAAAAATAGCTTTTCCAGAAGTAAAAGAAGGTTCTATTATAGAGTATCAATTTACAGAAGAAGGAGGATTTTCAAGTCTTTATCATTGGAATATTCAGGAAAATATTCCAGTTAATTATTCTGAACTAAAAACAACTCTTCCAGATGCTTTTGAGTTTAAAAGAAATCTGAAAGGTTTTTTTCCTCCTAAAATAACTTCAAAAATAGCGAACACTTACAATTATATTGCGACAGAAACCACTTATGTTTTTCAGAATCTTCCAGCAATGCGCGAAGAAGCTTTTGTAAATAATATGGACAATTATAGAACTGGAATTTCTTTAGAGTTAGAAAGAATTGCTGTTCCTGGACAGTTTTATAAAACATTTTCATCAGACTGGACAAGTGTTGCCAAAACAATTTATGATTTTGATTCTTTTGGAGTAGAACTGAACAAATCTGGCTATTTTGAAGATGACCTGAAAGTCGTATTACAAGGAAAGGTTAAACCTGATGCAAAAATTACAGCGATTTTAGAATATGTAAAATCAAATGTAAAATGGAATCAGCGTAATGGATATTCTTGCGAAAAAGGAGTTCGAAAAGCCTACAAAGAAAAAACGGGAAATAGCGCAGATATTAATTTGATGCTTACAGCAATGCTTCGAGCTGCTAAACTTACTGCGAATCCTGTTTTAATTAGTACACGCTCTAATGGGATTGCTTATTTTCCAAATTTAAATGCTTTCAATTATGTGATTGCCGCAGTTGAAACTGGAGACGAAATGATACTGCTCGATGCAACCGATCCATATTCAACTCCAAACGTTCTTCCTTTAAGAGATTTAAATTGGATAGGAAGATTGATTCGTAAAGACGGAACGTCAGAAAGTATTGATTTAGCACCTAAAAAATTTGCTGCAGATAATATTGCAGTAGATTATACAATTGAAGCGGGAGGAAGAATAAACGGAAAAGTAAGATGTCAGTACACAGAGCACAAAGCAATGAACTGCAGAAATAGTTTTGAAAATCTTAAAGAAGACGCTTATCTAGACAATCTTGAAAATAAATATGATAAAATTGAAATAAGCGATTACAGCCGTACAAATGAAAAAGATGTTTTGCTGCCTGCTGTAGAAAGCTTTTCGTTTACAAGCACCAATTTGTGCGAGGTAATTGGAGATAAAATATACGTTAAGCCAATGCTTTTTTTTGCTAGTACAAAAAATCCGTTTAAGCAAGAAACAAGAGAATATCCCGTAGATTTTGGATTTCCTTTTTTAGAGAAATATAATATTAGTATTCGAATTCCAGAAGGATATACTCTAGAAACAGTTCCTCTTGCAGGCGTATTGGTTATGGAGGAAGATCTTGGAGTTTTTAGATACAATATTGCAGTCAACGACAATGTAATGCAATTATTAGTGTCACATCAAATTAACTCCTCTATAATATCTAGAGAACAATACGGAATTCTGAAAGATTACTACAAAGAAATGATCACAAAACAAACTGAAAAAATAGTTTTAAAACGTATTTAATTATGTTGCGATTTCTCCTAGTTTGTATTCCCTTTTTTTGGAGTACAATGACAATTCAAGCTCAAAATTATGAATTAGGCAAAGTAACAATTGCAGAATTAAAAGAGAAAGTTCATCCTAAAGATAGCAGCGCACCCGCTGCTATCTTGTTTAAAAAAGGAAGAACTTATTTTGGTTATAACAAAGATGTTGGGTTTTATGCCAATCATGTCTGTGAGGTAAAAATCAAAATTTATAAAAAAGAAGGTTTAAGCTGGGCCGACCAAAAAGTGCGTTTTTACATTGGTTATGAAAAATTAAATGAGGACCGTTTAGAATTTTCTGAAGCGGGTACATATAATTTGGAAAACGGAAACATTGTAAAAACTAAATTAGACAATCAAGGAACATTCAAAAATAAAATTAATCAATACTGGAAAGAAAAGACTATTACATTGCCAAATGTAAAAGTAGGTTCTGTTATAGAATACAAGTATGTTTTAAGATCTGAGAATCTTGGGAAATTTCCAGATTTTGATCTTCAGTTTAATATTCCGGTAGACTATTTTTATTATAAAACTCAAATTCCAGAATTTTATATTTATAAACCAATTTTAATTGGAGGAATTCCACTCGAAACAGAATCTAAATTCATAAATGGCAGTCAGAGTTTTGATAACGCTTATAGTCAGACAAGCTCATTTAGCTATAAACAAATTGAAACTTTTTATACAGGAAAAGATGTTCCCGCTTTAAAAGAGGAACCATACATTAATAATCTCGAAAATTATCGCGGAAGCATTCAGCAAGAACTAGAGAGAGTTCGACTTCCAGATCAGCCTATAAAAGATTACAGTTTAACATGGGAAGGGGTAGCAAAAACTATTTTTAAAGATGATAGTTTTGGTAAACAGCTTAATCAAGCCTCTTTATTTACAGATGACTTAAATAAATTGCTAGCAAATGTAGAAGATAAAAATGAAAGATTAAATCTGATTTTTACTTATGTCAAAAATCGAATGAATTGGAATGAGATTAATAGTTGCTACACAGAAAAAGGAGTCGAAAAAGCGTATAAAGATCAGACAGGAAATGTTGCTGAAATTAATTTTATTTTGATAAATATGCTTCGTGCAGCTGGTATAGAAGCCAATCCTGTTTTGGTAAGCACAATTCAAAACGGACTTCCGGTTTATCCAACTAGAACAGGATTTAATTATGTTATAGCAGCAGTCGAAATTGATGGTAAAAGAATTCTTCTAGATGCATCTCATAAACTCACAGCTCCCAATATTTTACCATTAAATGTATTAAATTGGAAAGGAAGGCTGATCAAAAAAGATGGAGCTTCTGAGGAAATCGAATTAGATCCAATAATACTATCTAAAGAAATTTATAGTCTTATAGTTAAAATACATCCCGATGGTAAAATGAATGGCCAAGGCAGGATTCAACACACAGACTACGATGCTTACAGCTTTAGAGAAGAAAACAATGCAAAATCAGAAGACGCTTATCTTGAAAAATTTGAAAATAGATTGGGAGGTTTGTCTGTCTCAAATTATAAAATAGAAAATCAGAAGTCAAATCTAGATCAATCGGTTATAGAGACTTTTTCTTTTGATTCAAGCAACCGTTCAGATATTATTGAAGGGAAGATTTTCGTAAATCCTCTATTGTTTTTTACTCAAAGTAAAAATCCGTTCAATCAGGAAAAAAGACAAATGCCTGTCTATTTTGGATATAAAAACTTAGAAAAGTTCAATTTTAATATTGAAATACCGCAAGGTTATACTGTAGAATCACTTCCAAAACCAGTCAGAATAACATCAGAGGACAAGAAGATGTCCTTTATCTTAAATTTTTCGGCTACAGAAAACAAAATTCAAATTGTGAGCCAAAAAGAAATCAACAGTAGTATTTTTGCAGCTGAGGATTACGGAATGATAAAAGAGTTTTTTCAAAAGATGATCGTAAGCCAAAATGAAAAAATAATTCTTAAAAAGATATAAAAGATGGATTTGAAAAATGCACAGTTAGATGTTGATACTTGGATAAAAGAACA
>NZ_DHEI01000019.1:3644-4473 GCF_002399805.1 Flavobacterium sp. UBA4854 | reverse complement strand
GGAGAACAATCTGAAAAAGAAAGCGATAAAAACAAAGATCTAGGAGAAGAACTAGCAGATGTTGTTTTTGTTGTGCTATGTTTAGCAAATCAGACAGGAATTGATTTACAGGCTGCTTTTGACAAAAAAATGGATCTAAAATCGGTTAGAGATAAAGATCGTCATAAAAACAATGATAAATTGAAATAATTGTGAAATATCGCTCATAAGTTTTGAATTATGAGTTTTGAATTTTGAATTATGAATGGGGAGTGGTAAATTGCGTGGCTGAATTATGTTTCTAATTATTCATAATTCATAAGTCACAACTTACAATAAAAAAAATGAATTTAAAACTAAGCACGAATTCAATATTTACTATTGATGATTCGCAACTAAATATTACAGGTTCAAAAAGTGAAACGAACCGTTTATTGTTATTAAAAGCATTATTTCCAAATATCACTTTAGCCAATACTTCAAACTCTGATGACAGCGAAGTGATGCAAAAAGCTTTAGCAGGAAATGACGAAATTGTAGATATTCATCACGCTGGAACTGCAATGCGTTTCTTAACGGCTTATTTTTCGGTTAACGAAGGAAGAGAAGTAGTCTTGACAGGTTCTAGCAGAATGCAGGAGCGTCCAATTAAAATTTTGGTTGATACTTTAAGACAATTGGGTGTTGAGATTTCTTATGAAAAAGAAGAAGGATATCCGCCAATTCGAATTAAAGGAAAAAAGGTTACGGCTTCAAAAGTAACTTTGGCAGCCAATGTAAGCAGCCAATATATTTCGGCTCTTTTATTAGTGGCTTCAAAATTAGATAATGGTTTAGAATTGACTTTAGA
>NZ_DHEI01000019.1:0-3478 GCF_002399805.1 Flavobacterium sp. UBA4854 | reverse complement strand
TTAGATATTAAAACAAGTTTTGAAGGAAACGTAATTAAAGTTTTCCCGAAAGAAGCAGTTGAATCTAAAGAAATGGTTGTAGAATCTGACTGGAGTTCGGCTTCTTATTTCTTTAGTCTTGTGGCTTTGGCAGATGCTGCAAAAATAACTTTAAGCAGTTATAAAGAAAATAGCCTTCAAGGAGATTCAGAATTAGTTTCTCTTTACGAAAAAATGGGAGTGAAAACGACTTTCCAAAACAATAAAATGACTTTGGAAAAAGTAGCTGGATTTAATTATCAAGATGTAAATTTCGAATTGAATAATACGCCAGATATCGCTCAAACTATTGTTGTGACTTGTTTAGGTTTAGGAATCGGATGTCACCTAACAGGACTTCATACTTTAAAAATTAAAGAAACAGACCGACTAGAAGCTTTAAAAATTGAGCTTACAAAATTAGGAGCTAATATTTCTGTGACTAATGATAGTTTGACTTTAGAACGTTCTGAAAAAATAAATCACGATGTTCATATTGCAACTTACAACGATCACCGTATGGCAATGGCATTTGCACCTTTAGCAATAAAAGTTCCAATTATTATTGATGATGCCGAAGTAGTTTCTAAATCGTACCCAGATTTCTGGAATGATTTAAAAGCCTTGAACTTTCAAATCTCAGAATTGTAAAAATTGTTGAAACCATATAAGTTATATAAGTTCATTTAAAAAAGGGACTTTATACAAAACTTAATCACATAACCTCTGGTTTCAACCAGAGGTTTTTTTATTAATATTTAAAAGTAAACTCGACAGTCCCGAAGCTTCGGGACTGTCGAGTTTAAATGTTTGATTTAGAAAATAGAAACCCAATTAAATGAACTTATATAACTTATATGGTAAAAAAACATTTTTAATGGTTCTGGAAACCTCACAAAATCAAGGGCTTTTGAAAATAAACGTCAAAACACTTGACAACGCCTATCTCACAATCGTATATTTGCAACCGATTTAAAATTTTAGATAAACAAATCTAAAAACGACACTCTAAAATCAACAATTCAAATATGAAATTATCACACTTCAATTTCAATTTACCGAAAGAACTTTTGGCTGAATTCCCAGCAGAAAATAGAGATGAATCTCGTTTAATGGTAATTGACCGTAAAAAAAACACTATCGAACATAAAATGTTTAAAGATGTTATCAACTATTTTGATGACGGAGACGTTTTAATTCTAAATAATACAAAAGTTTTTCCTGCACGTTTGTACGGAAACAAAGAAAAAACTGGAGCTAGAATTGAAGTTTTCTTATTAAGAGAATTAAATTCAGAGCAACGCCTTTGGGACGTTTTAGTAGATCCAGCTAGAAAAATCCGTATTGGTAACAAACTTTATTTTGGTGATGACGATTCGTTAGTTGCTGAGGTAATCGACAATACAACTTCTCGTGGTAGAACTTTACGTTTCTTATACGATGGATCTTACGAAGAATTTAGAAACAAATTGACAGAACTTGGAGAAACTCCAATTCCTAAATACATCAATAGAGACGTTACTCCAGAAGATGCAGAAAGATACCAAACAATTTATGCAAAAGAAGAAGGAGCTGTAGCGGCGCCAACTGCTGGTTTACACTTTTCTAAGCACCTTTTGAAAAAATTAGAAATCAAAGGAGTGAACTTTGCTGAAGTAACTTTACACGTTGGTTTAGGAACTTTTAACCCAGTTGAGGTTGAAGATTTATCTAAACACAAAATGGATTCTGAGGAATTAATCATTACTCAAGAAGCTTGTGATATTGTTAATGAAGGAAAAGCAAAGAAAAAACGTATTTGTGCTGTAGGAACAACTTCTATGCGTGCAATCGAAAGTTCTGTTTCTTCTGCTAATACTTTGAATCCATACGAAGGATGGACAAATAAATTTATTTTCCCTCCTCACGATTTCAGTATTGCAAACTGCATGATTACAAACTTCCACACACCAAAATCAACATTATTAATGATGATTTCTGCTTTCTGTGGACACGATTTAATGAAAAAAGCATACGACGAAGCAATCAAAGAAGGATACAAATTCTATTCTTATGGAGACGCAATGTTAATTCTTTAATTAGAATTTATAGTATAAAAAGACCCGACTAGTTTTTATAACCTGTCGGGTTTTTTATTTGTTTCAAGTTTCAGGTTTCAAGTTTGACATTCGTTGAGAAATTTAAACGCAAAGAGCACAAAGTTTTTTTGCTCAGGATGTGTTTACCAGAAACAAAAGAATGCAAAGCTTTGCGAACTTAGCGTTTATAAACGTTAGCCTTGATAAAAAAAGACTTTGCGCTCTTTGCGTTAAAAAACACACAAAGCATATCAATCTGAAACAAAACAAACAATTTTTGTTATTTTAGCAGACAAAACAAAAAACACAATGACTTTTCAAAATACACGCGAATTTGCACGAGAGCTAGATTCGAAAGACACATTAAACCATTATCAAGAACAATTTATTTTTCCTAAAGTAAACGATAAACGAGTTATCTATTTTACAGGAAACTCATTAGGACTACAGCCAAAACGTACCAAAGCTTATATTGATGAAGTAATGAACGATTGGGCAGAACTTGCTGTAGAAGGTCATTTTTATGCCGAAAAACCTTGGTGGGATTATCAGGAAAGATTTGCTGAACCATTGAGTAAAATTGTTGGCGCGCTTCCATCTGAAGTTACAGTGATGAATACTTTGACTGTAAATCTTCATTTATTAATGGTTTCTTTTTATCAGCCAAAAGGGAAACGCTATAAAATTATCTGCGAAGAAAAAGCTTTCCCGTCAGATCAGTACATGTTTCAAAGTCAAGTGAATTTTCATGGTTACAAACCTGAAGATGCGATTGTAGAAATAAAACGTAGAGAAGGAGAACATAATATTCGTCTGGAAGATGTTTTATCCAAAATTGAAGAAGTTGGCGATGAATTGGCTTTGGTTTTAATTGGTGGAGTAAACTATTATACAGGGCAAGTTTTTGATATTAAAACCATAACTGCTGCAGGACAAAAAGTTGGAGCAAAAGTAGGTTGGGATTTGGCTCACGCTGCTGGAAATATCAAATTAGAACTTCACGATTGGAATGTAGATTTTGCTGCTTGGTGTAGTTATAAATATATGAATTCGGGACCAGGAAATGCTTCGGGTTGTTTTGTTCACGAAAAACATCATAATTCAGATTTGCCAAGATTTGCAGGTTGGTGGGGACACAATAAAGAACGCCGTTTTAAAATGGAACCAACTTTTGATCCAGTTCACGGAGCAGATGGGTGGCAGATTAGTAATCTTCCAGTTCTGTCTTTAGCACCATATTTAGCTTCAGTAGAAATGTTTGCTGAGGTTGGAATGGATGCTTTAATTAAAAAACGGGACCATATTACTTCTTATCTAGAGTTTATTCTTCACGAAATTGATAAAGAAGTAGAAAGTACTTTTGAAATCATCACGCCTTCAAA
>NZ_DHEI01000132.1:15443-27899 GCF_002399805.1 Flavobacterium sp. UBA4854 | reverse complement strand
AGTTCTGTTGAATTTATTCAAAGCTTGGAGAAAAAGTATAATGTTGATTTATTGGATAAAATGAATGTTACTTTTAAACTAGGTGAACATATTGCACATAAACCATTAATTGATTTCAAGAAAATGGTAAAAGATAAATCAGTTTCTGAGAATACAATTGTTTTCAATAACTTGGTAAACAATATAGAAGAATTCAACGAGTCTTGGGAAGTTCCTGCAGCTGATAGCTGGCACAGCAGGTTTTTTTAAGAGTATTTAAAATATATTTAAAAGGCATGAAATTTAGATTTTGTGCCTTTTTTTATGATTTCAAGTTTAAGTCTAAAGTTTAGAAATAATTAGGTTTGGTAGTGTAAAGAACTTTGTCAAAGTTTAAAACTTTGACAAAGTTGAATAGGATGGTGGTCTTATGAAAACAAAAACGTCTAATCTAGCCCCGATGGGAGCGGTATCTCCCGATTTAGAAAAACAAGGCTTTTTCAGCCGTAGTTTTTGTTGATCGGGAATTTAGCGTACAGCGGGACTAATGTTGTTTTGACCGATATTGTTCTGCTTCTAAAAAATATTTATTAACCAGAGTTAATCTAATTTTGTCAAAAATCTAACAATTTAAACGGTTAATTAAACGCTATTTTTGAGTATTTTCGTAGAATTAAATTTTATCCATGAAAATAGCAATAGTTTGTTATCCTACTTTTGGAGGTAGTGGTGTAGTAGCCACCGAGTTAGGTCTCGAGTTAGCCAGAAGAGGACACGAAATACATTTTATCACATACAGTCAGCCAGTTAGATTGGCACTTTTAAATCCGAATGTTCATTACCATGAAGTAAATGTTCCGGAATATCCATTGTTTCATTATCAGCCTTATGAATTAGCATTATCGAGCAAATTGGTCGATATGGTTAAGTTGTACAAAATAGAACTTTTGCACGTGCATTATGCTATTCCTCATGCTTATGCGGGGTACATGGCAAAACAAATGCTGAAAAACGAAGGAATTAATCTTCCGATGATTACAACACTTCATGGAACAGATATTACACTTGTTGGAAATCATCCATTTTATAAACCAGCGGTAACATTTAGCATCAATAAATCAGATTATGTGACTTCGGTTTCTCAGAGTTTGAAAGATGATACTCTGAAATTATTTAAAATCAAGAATAAAATCAAAGTCATTCCGAATTTTATCGAATTAGATAAAGTTAAAAAAGACCCAAGTGCACCTTGTCATCGTTATGTAATGGCAAATGAGAATGAACGTATTATTACCCACATTAGTAATTTTAGAAAGGTTAAACGCATTCCAGATATTATTAAGATTTTCTATAATATTCAGAAAGAAATTCCGGCTAAATTAATGATGGTTGGTGATGGACCTGAAAAAGAAAAAGCTGAAATTCTATGTCAAGAATTGGGGATTTTAGATAAAGTGATTTTCTTTGGAAATAGCCATGAAATTGATAAAATCTTATGTATGACTGATTTGTTTTTACTGCCTTCAGAAACTGAAAGTTTTGGTTTGGCAGCATTGGAAGCAATGGCATGCGGTGTTCCCGTGATTTCTAGTAATTCTGGGGGTTTGCCTGAGGTTAATTTTGATGGTTTTTCTGGGTATTTGAGCAATGTTGGAAATGTTGAAGAAATGGCCGAAAACGCGTTAAAAATTTTAAAAGACGATGCGGTCTTGAGTCAGTTTAAAGCAAATGCTCTTGAAGTAGCAAGAAAATTTGACATCAAAAATATTCTGCCTAAATATGAGGCTTTATATCAGAAAGCAATTGATGATTACAAGTATGAAAAGCACTAATTTAAAAGGATAAAATGAAAAAAGTAATTTCTGTTTTAGCGATTTTTGTTTTGATTTCGTGTGGAGTAAAAAAAGTGGAAAGTTCAAATGCAGCATTGTATGAAGTTTTAACAAAACAATCGGACGGTGGTGGAAATATTAAATTCTTCGAAATTTTGACTGAGCCCAATGAAATCAAAATGCTTGAAAATGATCCAAATTTGGCTCATAAGATGAAAGATCCAGATGTTCAAGATTACAATTATGTAATTTTGAATATGGGTGAAAAAAATACAAGCGGTTATTCTATTGATGTTGAGAAAGTAGAAGAAACAGATAAGAATATCATTATTACGGTAAAAGAAAATAGTCCGGCAAAAGATGCAATGACGATGCAGGTTATTTCATATCCTTATACAGTGGTAAAAATTCATTCTAAGAAAGAAATTATTATTAAATAAAATTAAACTTAGCTTCGACTCCGCTCAGCCTGACATTGATTGTTTTTAGAAAGCGATTTCAAAGTTTGTCAGGCCGAGCGGAGTCGAAGCTTTTTTTTAAATTTCTTTTAAAACCATAAAAAAAACCTGTCGCTTTTAAACGACAGGTTTCTTCTTACAATTATTTTTTATTTTAATTAGAATCTGAATTTAACTCCTAAACCAACGTCAAATCCAAAATTATCATCATCATAATATCCAGAACCAATTTCAGGTCTTGCGTCTAAAGACAAAGTAATTGGCACTTCTTTAAATCTATATTCGATACCGATATCTCCAGCAGCAAAAACGTAAGTTCCGCTATCTTTATATTTGTAGTTGTTATTGTAGTAATCATAATTCCAAGAAGCTAAACCTCCACCGACACCAGCGTACCAGTTAAAGCCTCCGTCAATGTTCCAAACCCATTGGTAAAGCGCTACTCCTTTTACAGCGTCGACGTCTCTACTATTTCTCCAACCTAAATCGAACTCAAGTCTGTTCTTTTGGTTTAATCCTAATTGGTACGATATTTCTCCTCCAAATCCGTTATTGTCCCCAAGACGTAATCCTAATGCGTTTTTCGAAATTTCTTGTGATTGAGCCGTAAATGCTAAACCAAGAAGCATAATGGCAGATAAAAGTATCTTTTTCATAAAAATGGTTAATTAATTTTTTTCAAATGTATTATTACAGTCAGATAGAGAACGTATAATATTTTTGAAAATTGTTATATAATTTACATTTTTAGAAATTTGAAGCGTTAAAATTCTTAAAAAACTGTTTCTGAGAGTCCTATTTTAATATTATCGAAGAAATTAGCTGAGAAGTGAGAAGATCTTCCATTTCTAAAAGATTTTCTTCTTCAGCAAAATTACTAGCTTTATAAGAAAACAGTTTCCAGCGTTTTTTATGGTATTCCAACGCAGTTAAATTTTCTACCCAGTCGCCAGAATTCAGGTATAAAGTAGAACCATGTTTGTTTTCTTTGGTTACAATTTTTGGTTCATGAATATGTCCGCAAATTACATAATCGTAGTTTTTTTCAATGGCTAGATCTGTTGCAGTGGTTTCAAAATCAGAAATAAATTTTACTGCTTTTTTAACGCTTGCTTTTATTTTTTTCGAAAAAGAATAAGGCTCGCGTCCTAGTTTTGCCAGACACCAGTTAGCAAATCGATTCATTAAAATTAAATAATCATAACCTAATCCGCCCAACTTTGCAATCCATTTTGAATGCTGAACAGAAGCGTCAAAGACATCTCCGTGGAAAATCCAAGCTTTTTTATCATCTAATTCTAAAACTAATTTATCAACAAGAGCAAAATTCCCCATATTCATATCACTGAATTTTCTTAGTATCTCATCGTGATTTCCAGTAATATAGTAAACTTTTGTTCCTTTAGAAGCCATTCCGATTATACGCTGAATAACTCGTAAATGCGCTTTTGGAAAATACGATTTACGAAACTGCCAAGCATCAATTATATCGCCATTTAAGACTAAAGTTTTGGGTTTAATGCTTGAAAGATAGTTGTTTAATTCTTTGGCGTGACTTCCGTAAGTTCCTAAATGGACATCAGAAAGGATGACCAATTCGACATTTCTTTTTTTCAATTTTTCTTGATTTGAAGTTTTACAAATGAATAAAAATTTGTGAAGTTTGATTTTATTAAAAGGTTATCAAAAAGTGGGTAATTTTACCAAATTGTGATTTTTATCCCATTTAATGTTTCGTTAATAATACCAGTTTTAAATTTTTTAATTTAATTCATAAAACTTACATTTGCTCAAAACAAAACACAATGGCAGGAAACAGCTTCGGCACACTATATAAAGTAACTACATTTGGGGAATCTCATGGTGAAGCTTTAGGCGGAATTATTGATGGATGCCCTCCAGGAATACAATTAGATTTTGAAGCAATTGAAGTAGATATGGCTAGAAGAAAACCAGGTCAGTCAGCAATTGTTACACAAAGAAAAGAACCAGACAGCGTTCAATTCTTATCAGGAATATTTGAAGGAAAAACAACTGGAACTCCAATTGGGTTCATTATTCCAAATACCAATCAAAAATCAGACGATTACTCTCATATAAAAGATAACTACAGACCAAGCCACGCTGATTATGTTTATGATCAGAAATACGGTTTACGTGATTATCGTGGTGGCGGAAGAAGTTCTGCAAGAGAAACAGCAAGTAGAGTAGTGGCAGGTGCAATTGCAAAACAAATGTTGCCTGAAATTAAAATCAATGCTTATGTTTCTTCTGTTGGACCAATTCATTTAGACACACCTTATCAGGAATTGGATTTTTCTAAAATTGAAAGCAACCCTGTTCGTTGTCCAGATGAGAAATCTGCAACGATTATGGAAGAATATATTCGTGATATCCGTAAACAAGGAGACACTGTCGGAGGTGTTGTAACTTGTGTAATTCAGAATGTTCCCGTTGGTTTAGGAGAGCCAGTATTTGATAAGCTTCATGCAGAATTAGGAAAAGCAATGCTTTCTATAAATGCAGTAAAAGGTTTTGAATACGGAAGCGGTTTCTCTGGTTCTGAAATGAAAGGAAGTGAACATAACGATTTATACAATCCTGACGGAACTACAAAAACAAATCTATCAGGCGGAATCCAAGGTGGTATAAGCAACGGAATGGATATTTATTTCAGAGTAGCATTCAAGCCAGTTGCAACTATTATGCAGACTCAAGATTCTTTAGATAATAAAGGTAACATTACACCAATGACAGGAAAAGGACGTCATGATCCGTGTGTAGTGCCTCGCGCAGTGCCAATCGTAGAAGCGATGGCAGCAATTGTTTTGGCAGATTTTTATTTAATCAACAAAACATATTAATAAAAGGTAAGACAGTGAGGGTCTTATATTTTAATAATTAAAAAATAATTTAATGCAAGAAGTTACAGAAACTAAAAAACAATCATTTCTTTCGGGATTAACAGGGCAAATTATAATTGCAATGGTTCTAGGAGCCGTTTTAGGCATTATATTGCACAACACTATTTCGCCAGAAGCGGCACAGTTATTTAGTGGCAAAATCAAAATGCTAGCAACGATCTTTATTCGTTTGGTGCAAATGATTATTTCTCCATTAGTTTTTACCACTTTGGTAGTAGGAATTGCAAAATTAGGAGATATTAAAACCGTTGGAAGAATTGGAGGGAAAGCTATTGGGTGGTTTTTTACAGCTTCATTTATTTCTCTTTTAATCGGATTGTTTTACGTAAATGTTTTGCAGCCAGGTGTTGGTTTAAAACTAGAACACGTTGATATGGCAGCAGCTTCTGAAGTTACTGGTAAAACACAAAATCTATCTTTTGACAATTTTGTTGAGCATATTGTGCCAAAAAGTATTGTTGAAGCAATGGCAACTAATGAAATCCTTCAGATTGTAGTTTTTTCTATTTTCTTCGGATTGGCAGCAGCTTCTTTAGGAGAAACTGTAAAACCAATTATTGGTGCTTTTGATAAACTGTCGCATATCGTTTTGAAAATGGTAAACTATGTAATGAAGTTTGCTCCAATTGGAGTTTTTGGAGCCATTGCAGGTGTGTTTGCTATACGTGATGCAGAAGAATTGGTTATTACTTACTTTAAGTTTTTCGGTTCATTTTTAATTGGTATCAGTACGCTTTGGGTAATTTTAATCTTAATAGGATATATTTTCCTTAAAGGTAGAATGACTGAATTGTTAAGACGTATTACAGGACCTTTGGCAATCGCTTTTGGTACAACAAGTAGTGAAGCTGTATTTCCTAAATTAACAGAAGAGTTAGAAGCTTTTGGGGTAAAAGACAAAATTGTTTCTTTTATGTTGCCGCTTGGATATTCGTTTAACCTTGACGGAAGTATGATGTACATGACTTTTGCAAGTATCTTTATTGCTCAGTTCTATAATGTGCATTTAGATTTAGGAACACAAATGGCGATGCTTTTAGTTTTAATGCTTACTAGTAAAGGTATTGCAGGTGTGCCACGTGCAAGTTTGGTTGTAGTTGCTGCAACATGTGGTATGTTTGATATTCCGATTGAAGGAATTGCATTAATTCTTCCAATTGATCACTTCTGCGATATGTTTAGAAGCGCAACAAATGTATTAGGAAATGCATTAGCAACTTCTGTTGTAGGACAATGGGAAGACAATAAAGAATAATAAAAACACTGAGATTTTAATTTTTTTATCTTAGTTATTGAAATAATATTTGAAAAGCTGTATTTTTTTATGAAATGCAGCTTTTTTTTATTTTAAAGTGTATATTTGATCAAATTAGCCGATTAATGCCCCAAAAACGGATTTTTTTACTATTATTCTTGGTTCTGAATTGCTTTGCCAATTCGGCAATTGCGCAATCTCATTGTAATCTCGATCCTAAAATTGATAAGACTGTAAAAGAAGCACTTTTAAATTTTAGAGAAGCTAATTTCGAAAAATCACTCATTTATTCCAGAGCAGCCTTAAACGCCGCAACAGCAATAAAAGATTATTGTCTTATTGCTCGTTCCTATAATATTATTGCAGCCAATTATAACGAATTAACAGAGTTTGATAAAGCTATTTTTTTCTATAAGAAAGGTCTCTACTACGCTAATAAAACCAATAATGATTCTATAAAATGCCTTCTCTATAATAATTTAGGGAATATGTATTGTTTTGAAAAGAAACAATTTGATGAGGGGATTCGAAATTATAAGAAAGCGGTAGCTTTTGCTTTGAAAATTAATGATTTAAAGGAGGTTTATTTTACTAATGTCAATATTGCTTGGGCTTATTTTGATATTGGAAATTTCAATCAAGGACATCTTTTTTTAAAATATGTTAACAGCACTAAATTAAAATACAACGACGGATCGACAGAAGTTATTGTTGATATGCTGAATGGTATTTATTCTAGTCATATAAAGGATGATAAAGCTGCCAATGCCTATTTTTTAAGTGCTATTGAAGCAGGAAAAAAATGTCAAGAAAAATCAGATCTGGCGCATGCTTATTTAGAATATTCTCATTTTTTAAATAAAATCAATAAGCACAAAGAAGCTTACGGCGCTCTGGTTAATCATTATAATCTTTCGGATAACTTGTATGATGTTAAAAAGCTTAAAAGAGCATCTCAAGCAGGTTTAAGTCTTGAATTGGATGAATATAAAAGGCAGATTGATAAAGTTGAAGGAGAAAAAGTAGAACAATCTCAGAGTTTGAGAAAATCAAAAATCATTGTAATTCTTTTTATTTTGATTTCACTAATTCTTCTAATTTTAATTGTCACTCTAGTAAAGAATATCAGATATAAGAAAAAACACAATTTAGAGCTTCTTAAAGCTAAAGAAATTGCAGAAGAAGCCTCTTTACTTAAAACTCAATTTATATCGACGATAAGCCACGAATTAAGAACGCCACTTTATGGAGTTGTCGGAATTACAAATATGCTGCTAGAAGAGCATAAAGAAATTTCGAGAAGTCAGCATTTAAGTTCTCTAAAGTTTTCTGCTAGATATTTGCTGTCGCTTGTAAATGATATTTTGCAGATCAATAAAATTGAAGAAAACAAAATCGTTCTGGAAAACCTGACCTTTAATATTTCTGATGAAATTACGGTAATCAAAAATTCACTTTCTTTTCTTTCGCAGAAAAATAATAATAGCATTTCTATTGATATTGATCCACATATTCCAGAATATTTAATTGGAGACAAATTGCGTCTGGCTCAGATTTTAATGAACTTGGTTAGCAATGCGTTGAAATTTACTAAAGACGGGCAAGTTGAAATTATCATAAAACTAAATAAGGTAGAAGGGAAGCTCCATTATTTGGATTTCTTGATAAAAGACAACGGAATTGGAATCGCGGTTGTAGATCAGAACAAGATTTTTGAAAAGTTTGTTCAAGTTGGCCGAAAAGATGAAGATTATCAAGGTACAGGTTTAGGGCTTAGTATTGTTAAAAGGCTTTTAGGTCTTTTTGGAAGCAGTATTACTTTGGATAGTGATTTAGGAAAAGGAACTTCATTTTCGTTTACAATTGCTTTTGAGCACGATTTAGCTAAAACAAAAAGTATTATTGATGAGATTGAAGTGGATTTAACTTCGAGCGAAGTCTATAAAATTTTAGTCGTTGAAGACAATTTGATTAATCAGCTTGTTACCAAAAAGATTATTGAAAAAAACAATTATGCTTGTAAAGTTGTTGACGATGGTTTTGCTGCGCTTAAAATTTTAGAAGACGAAACTTTTGATTTGATTTTAATGGATATCAATATGCCTCTAATGAACGGATTTGAAACTACGAAAAGAATACGTCTTCAAGGAATAGAAACTCCAATTGTAGCTTTAACAGCTTTTGATAAAGATGAAATTACAGATGAAGCAATTTCGTCTGGAATGAATGATATTATAATTAAACCTTTTGAGCCGGTTAAATTATTTAAAATAATCAATTTCTTGATAAACGAAAAAAACGCTGTTTAGTACCAGCGTTTTTTATTTTTCTTAGCATTATTTGATTTTCTCGATTTATGAGCGCCACCGCTTCTGTTTGAGCTTTTAGGCTTTTCTCCAGCTTCCGGACTTCCAGAATGCCATTGATACGGATGATCTGCAATTGTTTTTACATCAACCTTAATTAATTTCTGAATGTCTTTCCAGTACGGAAGTTCATCTTTTCCACAAAAAGAAATCGCAATTCCTCCATTTCCAGCGCGACCAGTACGGCCAATACGGTGAACATAAGTTTCAGGAATATTAGGTAAATCAAAATTTATTACATAAGGAAGCTGTTCGATATCAATTCCTCTTGCAGCAATATCAGTTGCAACTAGAACTCCAACTTCTTTGTTTTTAAAAGCGTCTAAAACTCTTTGTCTTGCATTTTGAGATTTGTCTCCATGAATCGCTTCTGCAGGAATATCTTTTTTGCGAAGCGCTTTTACAACATTATCTGCACCGTGTTTTGTTCGCGAAAATACAAGTACGTTAGATAAATTCTCTTCTTTAATTAAAGTATAAAGCAAGTTTCTTTTTTCTGTTTTATCTACAAAATAAACACGTTGCTCTACATTTTCTGCAGTAGATGAAACGGGAGAAACTTCTACTTGTGCTGGATCTTGAAGAAACATTTCTGCCAATTCGCGAATTGCAATTGGCATAGTTGCAGAGAAAAGTAAAGTTTGTCTGTTTTTTGGAGTTAGTTTTACGATTTTTTTGACATCGTTAACAAATCCCATGTCTAGCATCTGATCGGCTTCGTCTAACACTAAAGTGTGCAAATGATTTAAATCAAGAAAGCCTTGTTTATGAAGGTCAAGTAAACGTCCTGGAGTAGCAATTAATATATCAACTCCGTTTTTTAAAGCATCAACTTGTGGATTCTGAGAAACTCCTCCAAAAATAGTCAGTTGCGTTAAGTTGGTATATTTTGCGTAAGTATCAAAACTTTGTCCAATTTGCACAGCAAGTTCGCGAGTAGGTGTAACTACAAGGGCGCGAATTACTTTTGCTTTTTTTGATGAACCGACAATTCGGTGTAGTTGATGTATAATTGGAATAGCAAAAGCTGCCGTTTTTCCTGTTCCTGTCTGCGCACAGCCAATTAAATCACGACCTTCTAAAACAATAGGAATTGATTTTTCCTGAATTGGAGTCGGATTTAAATAGCCTTCTTCAAATACGGCTTTTTGTATACTTTTTGAAAGTGATAGATCTTCGAATAACATATCTTTGGTATTTAGTATTTTAGTTTTAATTACTAAAATGCTGTGCAAAGATATGTTTATTCGTTCAATCGTTTGTTTGAATTTGCTTTTATTTGGCAAAGAGGCCTTATAGCATAACCAAATAGAATATTTAAAATCAAGCAGGTTCTATGTTGGCTTTGATAAAATCGGTTACCAAATAACCAATTAATTTGCCAATTAAATTATTGTTTGGAGAATTGTCTAAATCTGGTGCACCCTCGCAGATATGTAGGTATGTTGCATGTTTATGTTCTCCAAAGAAAGAAACAAATTGCCTTAATTCTTCAACAGAAAATCCGCTGATTGTCATGGCGCTACTAGCGATATTAGGAATTGCATCTAAGTCAATTTCAATTCCGAAAGCATCATTTTTAATAAAATCCAAAGCTGTAATCATTTCACGATTAAAGTCTTTTTCTTTTCTAATGTTGACACTGTCGTAAGTATTGTAACGAACGCGGTCTTCCAATTTTTTAATAATATCTAAAACACTTTTTGACGTGTAATTCTCATGCAAACCAAAAATGAAATATTTCTTTAAAAAACCTTCTTCGTAAGCGTATGAAAATCCATTTCCGCTGTGACGACCTTCTAAAATTCTAAAATCAGAATGCGCATCAAAATTAATGGCATTTACAGGTTTTCCTTTTGCAAGTGCAGCGCCTTTAATATTTCCGTAAGCATTATTATGGCCTCCGCCAATAATAATTGGTGTTTTTCCGGCTTTAATTATAGTAAAAATAATATGAGAAACTTCTTTGTCTATTTTTTCAACTAGCTGGCTTAATTTGGAACGGTCGTCAATGTCGTTAAAATCTAAGTTTTCAACCTCACGCATTTCGTCAGCAACATTGATATGTCCTAGAATAATAATATTGCTTCCTTTAGCAAAACGATTGTGCTGAATGTTTGCAATGCTTTTTATAGCGCATTGCCATGCAGAAGCAGCTCCAGGTCTTCCGTAATTGGCACGAACACCAATATCTTCAGGAATTCCTAAAAGCACATATTTAGCTTCACTTTCTTTAATAAAATTAATCTTATCAATTCCTGGCGGAATGACAATCATTTTTTCTCCGAACTTTATTTCACCACTTCTGTGATTTGTGATTTTTGCTAAATCATTTATAGTGAATGGGATTAATTTTTCCATGAAAAAAATTTATTTTCCAAAAATAATATAATTGTAGAAACTTACGTTATTACCTTATATTAATTCTTAAATTTGTTATTAAAGAAAATTATTTAAATATGGAAAACCCAAAGAACAACAATTCAAGTCTAAAGGCGGTAATCGCGGTTTTAGCAGTCCTACTGATCGGTAGCTTAGTGTATATTTTTAAATTATCTTCTGATACAGAGGTGGTTAAAACTGAACTTACAACAACCTTGACTGAAAAAGAATCTGTAATGAAAGATTTACAGGAGTTAAAAGCGACTTATGATGCTGCTATTGCTGAAAACACTTCTATGTCTGACGAATTAATTCAAGAGAGAGACAAAGTGGTTGCTTTAATGGATGATTTGAACAAGTCTAAAGGAGATGTTTCTAAATACAGATCTCAAGTTCAAGCAATGCAAAGCAAAATGAAAACTTTAGTTGCTGAAAATGATGAGTTGAAAAAACAAAATGGTGTTTTAACTACTCAAAGAGATAGTACTATTGTAGTTTTAGGAGAATCTAAAAAATATAATGAAGTATTAGTTGGTCAAAATGAAGAATTAGCTAAAACGGTAGAGAAAGGTTCTAAATTATCTGTATTAAATACAAAAACTTCAGCTTACAAATTGAAAAGCTCTGGTAAGCAAATTGAAACAGATAAAGCAAGCCGTGCTGATATGTTGAAAGTTAGTTTTACAATTGCTGAAAATCAAATTGCAAAATCTGGAGATAAAACGTATTATGTTCAAGTTATCGATGCTAAAAACAATGTTTTAGGCGAAAAGAAAACAGAAAACTTTGGAGACAATACATTAACTTATAGCTTCAAAACTACAGTAAAATATGAAAATAAAACTGTTCAAGTTAGTGAAGATTTACCAGGAAAAGATTTTGCTAAAGGAACTTATTTTATCAATGTTTTTGATAATGATGAGTTAGTTTCTAAAACTAGTTTCAGTTTAAGATAATTCTGCCGAAGGGAAAAATACCACTTAGATATTAAAGGTCTGTGATTTTCACAGACCTTTTTTTATGGTTGATTTTAAATAGTTGAAATAATTATTCTAAAATTTTTCCTTCCACAAAAACAGATTCAATAAGATTGCTTCCAAATGCGTAAGGAATCTGATAATAAGAAGAAATTGGTTTTGTTACGATCAAATTGGCTTTCTTGCCTTTTGTAATGCTTCCGTGAGTTTCTGAAAGCCCCATTGCGTAAGCGCCGTTTATTGTAGCCGCATTAATAGCTTCTTCTGGTGTCATTTTCATTTT
>NZ_DHEI01000132.1:12567-15295 GCF_002399805.1 Flavobacterium sp. UBA4854 | reverse complement strand
AATGCTAAAGGAAGCCCAGCTTTTATCATTTCGCGCGCTGGTGTGTACGGAATACTTAAAAAATAAGAGCAAGAAGGTAAAGCTACAGGCATTGTTTCTGTGTCTTTTAATGCTTGAATATCTTCTGGATTCATCACTTCAAGATGATCTACAGAAAGAGCGTTAAATTTAACTCCAGCTTGGATTCCGCCAATAGAATTAAATTGGTTGACATGTATTTTTGGTTTTAAACCAAATGCTAAACCTGCTTCCATTATTTTTTCGGTTTCTTCTACAGAAAAATAGCCGCTTTCGCAGAAAACATCGACATAATCTGCAAGTTTATTTTTGGAAATTTCTGGCAGCATTTCGTTAATAATTTCGTCCAGATAACCCGCTTTATCATCTTTGTAATGTAAAGGAAAAGCATGTGCCCCGAGAAATGTCGCTTTAATTGCAATAGGATAATTTTCTGCTAGTTTTTGAATTACACGAAGCATTTTTAATTCTCCATCAACTGTCAATCCGTAGCCAGATTTTATTTCTACGGCACCAGTTCCTAAATGCATTACTTCTTCTAAACGGATTTTAGATTGTTCGTAAATTTCTTCTTCAGAAGAATCATTTAGTTTCTTAGCGGAATTAAGAATTCCGCCGCCGCGATTGGCGATTTCTTCATAAGAAAGCCCGTTGATGCGATCTACAAATTCCTGTTCGCGGTTTCCTGCATAAACAATATGAGTGTGGCTGTCGCACCAAGACGGAAGAACAACTTTTCCTGTTGCATCAATTATTTGGTCGGCATTTATTTTTGGAAGATTATCCATTGAGCCAAAATCTTCGATCAAATTGTCTTTTAGTATTAAAAAAGCATTTTTGATAGTTGGAAGTTTTGCCATTTCAGAACCTGAAACTTTAGCGATTGAAGTTTCGCGAACCTGCAATAGCTCCTGTATATTTGTAATTAATGTTGTCATTGGAGATGTTATTATAAAACACAAATTTCCCAAATTTTCACGGATTAATATGTGAAAACTTGTGAAATTCGTAAAATTGTTTTTCTCTAAAGATTATTCAGAAACTGTTATTTCGAACATTTTATCCCAATATTTACCAGTAACGAAAATAGTTTTAGTTGCAGGATTATATGCAATACCATTTAAAACTTCGGCATTTTTAGCTTTTAATGATTTGCGTAAGTCGGAAAGGTTTAGGATTTTTTCAACTGCTCCAGATTCTGGATTTACAACTGCAATAGCATCTTTCTGCCAAACATTTGCGTAAAATTTACCATCAATTAATTCAAGTTCGTTAATTGCTTTAATTTTTGAACTTCCAGAATATACATTGATATAATCAATTAATTTTTGAGTTGCAGGATCCATTTTCCAGATTTTCTCAGTTCCGTCAGAATGATAGATGTATTTGTCATCGTGCGTCATTCCCCAACCTTCTATATCTTTATCGTATTTAAATGTTTTTTCTAATTTAAAAGTGTTGGCATCGTAAATGTAACCTGTTTTTTCCTGCCAAGTCAACTGATATATTTTGCCACCAAAGAAAGTAATTCCTTCTCCAAAATATTCTTTCGGAAGATCAACTTGTTTGATCACTTTCCCTGTTTTGTAGTCTACCTCTCTAAAGTAAGAATCACCTTTTTGTCCTGTACTCTCAAAAAGCCTTCCATCATGAAACTCTAAACCTTCTGTGAAAGCTGTAGTGTCATGAGGAAAAGTATTTACAATTTTATATTTTAATAATTTAGGCTCAATGTCTGAAACTACTTCAATTCTTTTAGTGGCATCAGAAGAATCTCCACCAAAATAAACCTTAGCTTTTAGGTATTGATAACCTAATTTTTGATCTATTAATTCAAATCTAAAATTTTCAGTACCTTTTGTACCTCCAACTCTTTTGTCGTTTACGAAGTAGGCAATGCTATCAATTTCTTTCGATTTTGGGTTTAAAATTCCAATATTAAGCGCCTCTTTTTGGGTAAGATGAGCAGGAAAAGCAGAATCATCGATAGTAAATAAAGAATTTTCACCTTTATTTTTTTCTCCACATCCAATTAATGTGATTCCTAATAAAATGACAGCTAGGAAGTTATATTTTTTCATAGTTTAAAATTTGAATAAGGCAATATACGACGATATTTTTATTGCTACAAAGGTCTTGCAAAAATATAAAAAGGTTGTATATTTGCACCGGCAAGTCCTACACGACCAGCTCCTGCAGACTCCCCCAGGATGGGAACATAGCAAGGGTACGTGGTTGAGCGGTGCGATGTAGGTCGCTTGCCATTTTTTTTAGAATTTAATTAGTTTGCAATCTTCCTTTCAGGAGGATTTTTTTATTTTTGACCCTATCTGAAGTTAGATGTCATTGGTTGAAAGTTAAATTTTGAGCATTAAATATACTGTTCAAATAAAACCATTTTCCAAAACTCATAACTCATAATTTATAACTTATAACTAAAAAAAATGAGCAAAGTCGTTTTAATTACCGGAGGATCATCAGGAATTGGAAAATCTATTGGTGAATTTTTACATCAGAAAGGTTTTGTTGTGTACGGAACAAGCAGAAACCCTGAGAAAGTTTTAAATTCAGTTTTTCCTTTGGTTGCTTTAGATGTTCGAAATTCGGACTCTATTAAAACTGCGGTAGCTAAAATTATTGCAACTTCTGGAAGATTAGATATTGTAATTAATAATGCTGGAGTTGGAATTACAGGACCTTTAGAAGAAAT
>NZ_DHEI01000132.1:11220-12358 GCF_002399805.1 Flavobacterium sp. UBA4854 | reverse complement strand
GGGCTTATTATTAATATTACGTCGATTGCCGGTTATATGGGACTTCCGTACAGAAGTGTGTATTCTGCGTCGAAAGGAGCTTTAGAGTTAATTACAGAGGCTTTAAGGATGGAAGTGAAAGCTTTTGGTATCGAAATTACAAATGTTGCACCAGGAGATTTTGCAACCAATATTGCTGCAGGACGTTATCATGCGCCAGTAATTAAAGATTCAGCTTACGAAAAAGTATATGGAGATGTTCTGGCAACAATGAATGATCATGTTGATGCAGGAAGCAATCCTAATGAAATGGCAGAAGCGGTTTATAAAATCATTCAGACTAAAAAACCTAACGTTCATTACAAAGTAGGCGCTTTTATGCAAAAGTTTTCGATTGTTTTAAAACGTGCACTTCCAGATAAAATGTATGAGAAAATGCTTATGAATCATTATGAGCTGTAGAAAAATGTAAAAAATACACTTATTTTTAACATATAATTTTAAAATGGTTTTAATTTTAAAATCTTTATTGGTATTGATTTTGTAATTTTGCAGCTAGATTTCTTTAAAAGAATTTATTTGAAAAGAAATTTATAAATACGAACAAACCATTTTTAATTAAACAAATTATGAAATTTTTTATAGACACAGCTAATTTAGCTCAAATTAAAGAAGCACAAGCTTTAGGTGTTTTGGATGGTGTAACAACTAATCCGTCATTAATGGCAAAAGAAGGAATTACTGGAAAAAACAACATCCTTAAGCATTATGTTGACATTTGCAATCTTGTTGATGGTGATGTAAGTGCAGAAGTTAACGCTCTTGACTTTGAAGGTATGGTTAAAGAAGGTGAGGAGTTAGCTGAATTACATGAGCAGATTGTTGTAAAACTTCCTATGACTAAGGAAGGTGTTATGGCAGCAAAATATTTTTCTGATAAAGGAATTAAAACTAACGTTACTCTTGTTTTCTCTGTAGGACAAGCGCTTTTGGCTGCAAAAGCTGGAGCAACGTTTGTTTCTCCATTCGTGGGGCGTTTAGATGATATTTCTACTGATGGATTGAATTTGATTCAAGAAATTAGAGAAGTTTATGATAACTACGGTTACGAAACTCAAATTTTAGCAGCTTCTGTACGTCACACAATGCACATTGTAAA
>NZ_DHEI01000132.1:9455-11116 GCF_002399805.1 Flavobacterium sp. UBA4854 | reverse complement strand
ACAATGCACATTGTAAACTGTGCTAAAATTGGTGCTGATGTGATGACTGGACCACTTTCTGCAATTTACGGTTTATTGAAACACCCATTGACAGATATTGGTTTAGCTCAGTTTGTAGCTGACTTTGAAAAAGGAAATAAATAATCCTTAGATATTTACAAAATTAAAATCGCCTTTTTTCTAATGAGAAAAGGCGATTTTTTTTACTTTTATATTGAATCTTAAATAGTTAAATATGAAAGTTATCTTATTTATGTTGTCATTTTTTGTAGCGAGTTTTTCTGTAAACGCACAGGTCGCTAAAGTTATTACTTCAGTAAATGAAGCGGGAGATGTTGCTACTTATGAGCTGGATTGTTCTGTAAAATTTCAAACTCTAGCTAAAGGTCTTCGTTATAATATTACGAGGCATGAATTTAAAGGGCCAGAATTAAAAAACAGCTATCGTCTTTTGCTTGTAATGGATGGATTTTACTCGAAAACATTAAATAGTGAAATGACGATTTCTGCAGTTTTAAGTGATGGCACCAAAATAGAGGCTAGAAAAACGATAGAAGATGATGGCTTTTTTGATGGAGCTTGCACTTTAAAAATAAAAGATCCTCAAGCGCTTTTAAATGCCGATATAGACAAAGTAATAGTTCACGCGGATAAAGATGTCGTTTATTCTTTAACGGCGCAAAATAAGGCTGTTTTTAAGAAAAACTTGAGCAATATTATTAATGCTAAATAAAAGTTGCTAAGATTCTGAGATGCTAAGGTTTTAAGTTATTTCTTCTTTGAATAAAAAAAATCCAAATTCCAGTTTTAAAATTGGAATTTGGATTTTTATATATTGGATTTTTTAATTTTTAGTGTCCGCCGCCAGCACTTTCTATGTGACTGATACCTTGTCTTTTTAAGATTTTAGGACAGTAGAAACCGTAGAATCCTAAATATGCAAAACCGATAAGAGGTACAATGTAAGAGAAGTGAGTGTAAGTGATACCGAAAATTCCACCTGGATTTGTTGCGTCTAAATCACAGATACTTCCTTGCACTAATGGAATTACTCCACCACCAAGAATCATCATGATTAAGAAAGAAGATGCTTTTCCTGTATTTTTTCCTAATCCTGCAATAGCTAAATCGAAGATTGAAGGCCACATGATAGATAAGAATAATCCGCCAGAGATAAAGAAGAATTTAGCAATTTCTGGGTTTGGCCAAACTAAACCTAATACCATCATAGTTAATCCTGAAATTCCGAAAAGCATTAATGTTTTTCCTGCGTTTTTACCACCAACAAAACTTACAGCGATAAACAGCAAAATCCAAAATGGGTAGATGTAAAATGAAGAAACATCGTGAGCAGCAAAGATGTTTGCGCCAATAATTACTCCAAATGCAGCAGCAGGAACAATAAATTTAAGTGCAGTATTTACCAAGTTTGAGGTATTGAACACGTTTGCTCCACCATTCCAACGACCAATCATTAAACTACCCCAGTAAAGTGCAATAAATGGTGCAACAGCGTCTTCTAAGATGTTTCCGAATTCGTGAGTGTGTAATAACGCAGGTAAATTACTGATGATTGTTACTTCAGTTCCTACATAAATAAAAATTCCTAACATACCCAAGTATAATTGTGGATAGTCAAGAATGTTGAATTTACTGTGTTT
>NZ_DHEI01000132.1:6772-9209 GCF_002399805.1 Flavobacterium sp. UBA4854 | reverse complement strand
TCTCCCATTCCGAATAAAGCGATACCTAATAAGATTGCTCCAATTGTTGTTCCGAAAGAGTTGATTCCGCCTGCAAGAGTTAAACGGTGTGCTCCAGTTTCTGGACTTCCCATTTTAATCGCCAAAGGATTGGCAACAATTTGTTGAATGGAAAAGCCTAAACCTACTGTAAATAAAGCCGTTAAAAAGAAAGGAAAGCTTTCAATTGTAGCAGCTGGAATGAATAAGAATGAACCTACAGCAGATAAAATTAATCCTGCAGATAATGTTCTTTTGTAGCCATATTTTTGTAAAATATCTACTTTTAAAGAAACGATAAAGAATATAATTGATCCAACAAAATAAGCAGCATAGAAAGCCCACGCTACTAATTGAGATTGTACTTGCGATAGCGTAAATACTTTTTTGAATACTGGAATCAGGATGTCGTTAGCAGAACCAACAAAACCCCAAAAGAAGAAGACGATTATCAAAGAGATAAATTGCCCCCATTTGGTTTGAACATTTTCTGAACTCATAATAATAAGGTTAATTTTTTATTTTATTGTTTTTTGAAGACCGTAAATATATTTGTTAGGATTATCAAAAAAAAATAAAAAGGTATAAATAATGTTAAATTTAAACCAACGGCTATGTTTTTTCAACAAAGTGTTAATTTTAACCTACTTAGAAAATGTAATTCGTAATTATATTTATTCCAATATCTTATTTTTAACTTCTTTACTGTAGTTTCTGCCTATTGGAATGTTGTAAGATTGTATTTGAACGCGGTTTCCTTCTATAGATTTTACCTTATTTAGTGCAATTACATAAGATTTATGAATTCTAAGGAAGCGATCTGCAGGTAATTCTTCTGATAATGATGTAAGAGATTTATGGGTAATATATGTCTTATCTGGCGTGACTACTTTTATATATTCTTTCATTCCTTCAACAAACAAAATTTCCTCAATATTAATTTTCATCATTTTTTTATCGACTTTAATAAAAATATGAGAATCTCCTTTTGAAGTTTCGACTTTAATATTGTTTTTGAGATTGTATTCGGTGGTAATTTTATTGATGCATTTTATGAATCTTGGTAACGGAATAGGTTTTACTAAATAATCTAATACATCCAAATCATAACTTTCAGCAGCAAATTCTCTAAAAGCGGTTGTAATGATGACTTTGGTTTTGTTTTCGATAAGACTAATAAGCTCAAAACCGGTCATCATAGGCATGTTAATATCTAAAAAGACAGCATCAACAGGCGTACTGTTAATAAAATCGAGTGCCTCTAAAGAGTTATTGAATGTTGCTATAACTTCAAAATCTGTAAAATTGGTAAAATAATTTTGCAGGACCTTGATAGCTAAAGGCTCATCATCAATTAACACGCATTTAATCTTCATTATATGTAGGTATTTGTAATCGGATTATGTAGAAATTTAGTTTGGTTTCTTGTTTAAGGCGGAAATTGCTTCTGTAAATTAGTTTCAGTCTTTTTTTTGTATTAACCAAACCAATTCCTCTTTTCGGATTATGATTTTGTGAAATTACAAAATTATTTAAGATTTCAAAATCGAGTATTTTATTGTCTGTAACTTTACAGTTGATCTTTATTTTTAAATTTTTGTTGTTTAGACCTCCATGTTTAAAAGCATTTTCAACCAAAGAAATGAAAATTAATGGCGGTACAACAACATCATCAATATTAGATTCGAGATTTATGGTTACTTCGACATTTTCAAAACGAAGTTTTTCTATTTCAATATAGTTCTGGATATAGTCGATTTCTTTTATTAACGGAACAAATTTGGTTCCTTTAACATCATATAAAACGTACTCCATCAAATTAGAAAGCTTTATAATTACATCAGGAACTTTCTTTGATGATTCTAACGATAAAGCATACAAATTGTTTAGCGTGTTGAAGAAAAAATGGGGCTGAATCTGGTTTTCAAGATATTTAAGTTTAATCTTAAATTGGTTTTCTCGTAAAGATCTGTTTCTTTCTCGCTCTCTTAGCCAAGTCAAGGTAAGATAAATTGATGATGCCATTGCTAAAACATACAATTCTCCGATACAAACAGCAACAATGTGATTGATCTCAAAAGGATGATATTCTCTATTAGCTTCAGGCCATATATTTTCTGATATTATATAGTAGGTTAGAGCTGTTTTTAGAAGATATATCACAAATAGACTCAACAGAAGTAAAAAAGTATACATAATATACTTTTGTTTGAGTACATATCTTGGAACCAAAACAAATAAATTCAAATAAACTAAAGGAATAACCAAAGAGAATTCAATTAAGTTTGATTTGAATGCATAAGGGTAATCATTAAAGTAAGCGCCCCATCTTAAAAAGTTTAAAGTAAAATAAACTCCCCAAAACCAGACATGATTTTGCAGTTTGATATCAAATTTAACTTTTCGTATTTCTTTCAAT
>NZ_DHEI01000132.1:0-6542 GCF_002399805.1 Flavobacterium sp. UBA4854 | reverse complement strand
TTTTTTGTATTAGAACGTTTTCGTAAAGCGTATTATTGAATAATTTATGTCGTTCGTTTAAATTTTGTTGCTGTTGGTTTAATTTATTTTTTTTAACAATGCCTTAAGAATAATTTTACATCATAACTAACAAAATAAAATAAACATGAAAAAAATTTTCTTAATCTTTATGATTGTTTTTACGGCGCAAGTTTCGCTTGCTCAAGTAAAAAGTGTCAAGGGTGTGATTACAGATTCTGATGGGATGCCATTACCAGGGGCTTCTGTTGCTGTACAAGGAGGTCAAAAGGGAACAACTACCGATTTTGACGGATTGTACACTATCGAAGTTCAAAAAGGTCAAAGTTTAGTTTTTACTTATGTAGGGCTAGAAACTCAAACTATAGTTGTAGGAGATGCTGCTACAATTAATGTTAAGATGGTTCCAGCATCTTCTAATGCATTAAATGAAGTTGTTGTAACTTCTTTAGGTGTTAAGAAAACAAGAAAATCTCTGACTTATGCAGCTCAAGAGCTTAAAGGCGATGAGTTGGTTCGTGTAAAAGATGCCAATGTTATTAATACAATTGCAGGTAAAATTGCGGGTGTTGCTGTTACAAAAAGTTCTGGAGGTACTGGTGGATCTACAAAAGTTGTAATTCGTGGTAACTCTTCTATCATGAATAGCCAACCACTTTATGTTATTGATGGTATTCCTTTGTATAACGGAAGTTCAAACCAGCCAAACGATTCTTTCGGTAGTACAGCAGGTGGTAACCGCGATGGTGGAGACACTGTGTCTTTAATCAATCCTGATGATTACGAAAGTATGACAGTACTTAAAGGTGCAGCTGCTTCTGTATTATATGGATCTCAAGGAGCAAATGGGGTTATTTTATTGTCTTCTAAAAAAGTTAAAGAGAATGCAGGAAATTTAGCTATTTCTTCTGTTACTACTTTCGAGTCTGTACATTCACTACCAAAATTCCAATATGAGTACGGAACAGCTGATGCGCAGAAATCATGGGGAGGAAAAGTAAATTCAAAAGAGTTTGTTGATGATTTCTTTAATACAGGAGTTACTCAAATCACTTCTGCTGCATTTACTACAGGCACAGATATTTCTACTACTAGTATTTCTTATGCTAATACTTCTGCTTCGGGAATTATTGAAGGTAATGGATTAAAGAAAAACAATTTTGGAATCCGTCAGACAGCGAAATTTTTTGATAACAAATTGACTGTTTCTGCTGATGCAAAATATACAACACAAACAATTGATAACAGACCTGTAAACGGACTTTATTCAAACCCATTAACAGGAGTATATTTGTTTCAAAGAGGAAATGATTTCGATTATTATAGAAAGAATTTTGAAACATATATGCCTGATAGAAATTTATATGGACAAAACTTTTATGGTGAATTAAATTCTGACATTTATGTTCAAAACCCTTATTGGTTAATTAACAGAAATAAATCTATAGATAAAGACAATTTCTTCAATGGAAATATTGCTTTAGATTATAAAGCAAACAACTGGTTAAGCATTGGAGCAAGATATAGCTATAACAGAATTGAGAACGATTTTGACAA
This sequence comes from Flavobacterium sp. UBA4854, assembly GCF_002399805.1. NCBI lineage: Bacteria > Pseudomonadati > Bacteroidota > Flavobacteriia > Flavobacteriales > Flavobacteriaceae > Flavobacterium > Flavobacterium sp. UBA4854. The sequence continues at coordinate 4,967 of NZ_DHEI01000132.1, read as the reverse complement.
AAGAATTTATGCTACTACAAACACTTCTTTGTCTAATATAAATGGTAGATATATTAATGTTGCTACTTTAAGTACACAGCGTTATGCAGACTTAATTGCTAAAATCAATACTAATTTTGATGAAAACTTTAGTTTCAATGCTATAATAGGAACAAGTATCAACAATACACTAGCAAATCATGCTACTACGTTAGATTCTGGTATTGTAGGAGGACTTGTTAATGCTAACTTATTTACTTTAGGTAATTTTGGATCTGCTACTGGTTTAGACAACTTAAGTCTTCAGGCTACGGGTTCTTCAAGAGAAGTTCAATCAATATTTGCTTCTGCAACTTTTGGATATAAAAACATGTTATACCTTGATGTTACAGGACGCAACGACTGGTCTTCTACTTTAGTAAATACAGATACTCAATCTTATTTTTATCCATCTGTAGGGGTTACGGCTCTTATTAGTGAAATGGCAACAATGCCAGAATGGATTAACTTCGGAAAAGTAAGGGGAACTTATGCACAAGTAGGTAACGACATTTCAGCTTTTGTAACTTCTCCAAAATCAACTATCCAAGGAGGTAACATCATTCCTCCTTCAGTAGGGCCAAGACCAGGCGAATCATTAAAACCAGAGTTAAAATCAGAATTTGAATTTGGTACTGAGTGGAGAATGTTCAACAATAGATTAGGTTTTGAAATCTCTTACTACAACTCTGAAACTAAAAACCAATATGTTCAAGTTCCTGCACCTGCAACAAATCCTTACGGTTATACAAACTATGGAATCAATGCAGGTAGTATTTCTAACCAAGGTATCGAACTTGTTGTAAGCGGAAAAGTAATCGAGGGACAAAAATTCTCTTGGGAAACTATGGTAAACTACTCTAATAACAGAAATAAAGTTAAATCGATTCCAGAAGAATTAGGAGGAACAATTTCTTTAACTCCAGTAAACAATATTAACTACAGATATGCTTTAACTGAAGGAAGACCATTTGGTGTTATCGAAGGAAAAGGTATCGTTAAAAATGACAAAGGAGAAATTGTTTTAGATAAGGATGGAAACTTAGCAATTGAAGCTGATTTTCATGAGGTTGGTAACGCAAACCCTGATTTTATGTTAGGTTGGTCAAACACATTTAAATTTGGTTCATTTACTGCTAACTTCTTGATCGATGGACGTTTTGGAGGAGATGTAATGAGTATTACTGAATCTATGAATGATTGGTATGGAGTTTCAAAAAGAACTGGAGATGCTAGAAACGCGGGTGGTGTTGCTGTAAATGCAGTTTTACCTGACGGTACAAAAGTAACAAAAATGAATGCGCAAGACTATTACACTGCAGTTGCGGGACTTAATGGAGCAACAGCGGAATATGTATATGATGCTACAAACGTAAGTTTAAGAGAGGTTTCACTTGGTTATACTTTCAACAAAAAAGCTATTCCATTTGTTAATACGGCAACTTTATCATTAATCGCAAGAAACTTATTCTTCTTTTACAAAGATGCACCATTCGATCCAAACATTGCTTTAAGTACAGGTCAGGGCTTACAAGGAGTTGATATTTATGGTTTACCATCAACAAGAAGTATTGGTCTTAATTTAAATGTAACTTTCTAATTAAAACATCATGAAAACAAATAATATAAAAAAATCACTAATCTGTCTTGGTCTTTTGGCCTTAGTTGGTTGTACAGGTAATTTTGACGAGATTAATAGCAATCCTGATGGTTTTACACAAGAGGAACTAACGCAAGACTTTAATCATATTAAAGGACCTTTTACTACGATGTTTGACAACGTGATGGTAAATGTGCCAGGGTGGAAGTATCAGGTGGCTATTGATTTATCGGGTAACACTTGGGGTGGATATACTACAGCACCAGGTTTTGACGGTAATAATAACCTTTCTTATGCACTTTCTGACAACTGGAACCTTTGGGGATGGGAAGCCATTTACACTCAGGTTATGGCAAGTTACTTAAAAGTTGAAGCTGCTTCTAAAGGAAAATATGATGAGTTTTATGCTTTGGCAACTATTGTAAAAGTGCAGACTTTACATAAAGCAGCAGATTCATGGGGACCAATTGTATATTCTAAATTAGGTACTACAGATGCTGCAATTGGATATGATTCTCAAGAAGAAGCTTATGCTTTAATGTTTAAAGATTTAGATTTTGCTGTTGCTGAATTAACTAAAAGAATTGATGCAGGTGAGAAAAGTTCTTTTACAAAAATAGATCGTTCTAACTATAAAGGAGATTACGCAAAATGGGTTATGTATGCAAACTCATTGCGTTTAAGATTGGCAATGCGTATTGTAAAAGCAAATCCAACATTAGCTAAAACAGAAGCAGAAAAAGCAATTAGTCAAAAATTTGGTGTAATGACAACCGTTTCAGATAGCTTTGTTTTAAATAAAGATGTTTCCCAACACCCTTTAAGAGTTGCTGCTTACGAATATAACGATAGCCGTATGTCTGCAGATATGGAGTCTATCATGGGAGGTTACAACGATCCTAGAATAAGTGTTTATTTTAAAACATCAGAACAATTTCCCGGAGAGTATAAAGGAATTCGTACAGGTGGTATTCTTGGCGACAAATCAAAACACATAAAGTTTTCAAATTTTGGTAAAATAATAGACGAAGACAAACAAGTAGTTTGGTTAAATGTTTCTGAAATTTACTTTTTGAGAGCTGAAGGAGCTTTAAGAGGTTGGAATATGGGGGGTGACGCCGAAACTTTCTACAAAGCAGGTATTACGGCTTCTTTTCAGCAGCTTTCTGTGGGTGGTGCTGCTGATTATATTGCAGATAATGTAAAAGTAGCTAAAGATTATGTAGATCCAGTTGCTCCATTCAATAGTGGTTTAGCTGTAAATAAAGTAACGGTTGCTTGGGATGATACCGCAAGCAATGAAGTGAAATTACAAAAAATCATTACTCAAAAATGGATTGCTAATTTCCCTGACGGTATGGAAGCTTGGGCCGAACACCGTAGAACAGGTTATCCTAAATTATTGCCAATTCTTAACAACCAAAGTGCTGGTGCAATTACTACTGAGTACGGTGTAAGAAGAATAAACTTTGTTTCTACTGAAAAAGATGGAAACCCAGAAGGTCTTAAAACAGGTATTGCAAAACTTGGAGGACCTGATAACGGAGGCACCAGAACTTGGTGGGATGTTAACGCTCCTAACTTCTAAAAGAAAAAACAAGAATATTAAGTTTGGTTAGTAGTGTGGTATAGATGGCGAAAGCTGTCTATACCATATCTTAAAACCATGATGGTAATTACTACAAAAAAGAAAAGAAATGAAAAGTGCTTTAGAAATAAAACCTGATATCAGTTATAAAAGCGCGGGAAAATTTGAAGAAACTCGTTTTGAGAAAATTCATAACGAAATTTTCAAAAGTTCTATTGAAGCTTCTGTAATTGTAGCGCAGGAAATTGCGCAGCTAATTAGATCTAAGCAAGAAAAAAATAAACCTTGTGTTTTAGGTCTGGCAACAGGTTCTTCTCCGATCAAAGTTTATGAGGAACTAGTGAGAATGCACAGAGAAGAAGGACTTAGTTTTAGCAATGTAATCACTTTTAATTTGGATGAATATTATCCAATGACTAAAGAGAATAATCAGAGCTATCATTATTTCATGCACGAGCATCTTTTTAAACATATTGATATAAAACCTGAAAATATTAATATTCCTGATGGTACTGTAGCAATTGAGGAAATCAATCAATACTGTATTGATTATGAAATGAATATTAAAAATGCGGGTGGTCTTGATTTTCAATTGCTTGGAATTGGTAGAACGGGTCATGTTGGATTTAACGAGCCTGGTTCGCACATCAATTCAGGAACAAGAATTATTACCTTAGATCATATCACAAGAGTCGATGCTTCATCTGCTTTTAATGGTATAGACAATGTGCCGAAACGTGCCATAACAATGGGAGTTTCAACTATTCTGAGATCAAAACGTATTGTTTTGATGGCTTGGGGACAGAATAAAGCAGATATTATCAAAAGAACAATTCAAGGCGATATCAGTTCAGAAGTTCCAGCTACATTTTTACAAAATCATCCAAATGCAACTTTTGTTTTAGATCAGTCGGCAGCGTCAGAATTAACCCGTTTCAAAACGCCTTGGTTAGTTGGTGAATGCCTTTGGACACCTGAATTAAAAAGTAAAGCGATTGTTTGGCTTTGCCAAAAAACAAAACAGTCTATTTTAAAATTGACAGACCGTGATTATAACAATAACGGAATGTCTGACCTATTGGCCCAAGAAGGTTCTGCGTATGATATGAACATTAATATGTTTAATATTTTACAGCACACTATTACCGGATGGCCAGGAGGAAAACCAAACACAGATGATTCATTTCGTCCAGAAAGGGCAAATCCGGCAAAAAAGAGAGTAATCCTTTTTAGTCCGCACCCTGATGATGATGTGATTTCTATGGGAGGAACATTTTCAAAATTAATCAAACAAGGACACGATGTTCATGTGGTGTACCAAACTTCAGGAAATATTGCCGTTTCAGATGATGAGGCGTTAAAATTTGCAGAAGTTGCTAGTGATTTTATCGGAGAAGGTCAAGCTGATATCAATTTCAAATCGGTTATCGAGTTTTTAAATAACAAATCTGAAAATCAAATCGATTCTTTGGAAGTTCGAAAATTAAAAGGACTTATAAGACGAAGAGAATCTTACGGAGCAACAAGATACATCGGATTGAAAGATGAGAATACGCACTTTTTGGATCTTCCTTTTTACGAAACAGGACAGGTTAAAAAGAATCCGCTAGGACCAGAAGATATTGCTATTGTAAAAGACATTATTGCAAAAATAAAACCGCATCAGGTTTTTGCTGCTGGAGATCTTGCAGATCCGCACGGAACACATGAGGTTTGTTTAAATGCCATTTTTGCGGCTTTAAAAGAGCTTAAACCAGAACC
>NZ_DHEI01000155.1:31306-33347 GCF_002399805.1 Flavobacterium sp. UBA4854 | reverse complement strand
TTAAGTCCGCGAATTTCAACATTGGCTTCTTGTCCTGGGCGTCCGCCACCGCGAACTTTAACTCCCGTAACCAAGCCTTGAAGTCCGTCTGCAACTGTTGTAACTTGTCTTTTCTGAATTTCTTCTGGTTTAACTAATGCAACAGCTCCTGTAAGGTCTTTTTTCTGTTGCGATCCATAACCTACAACAACTATCTCGTCCAATTTCATGGCATCTTCTTCCATAGTAACATTTATAGAAGTTTTGTTGTTGATTGCAATTTCGATTGTTTTGTAGCCTTGCGAACTAAAAACTAGTGTCTGATTTCCACTGGCAATAATTTTATAGCTCCCGTCAAAGTCTGTAACGGCACCATTTTGGGATCCTTTTATTAAAACATTCGCAAAAGGAATCGATTCGCCAGTTGCGGTGGTAACTTTTCCCGTAACAGTAATCTGCTGGGCAAAAGCGGACTGCAGTAATAAACTAAAGAAAACCAAGAGGTGATATCTCTTCGTTAAAAAGTGAGTGAACTTTGTTTTCATTGATTTTTGCATTTTAGATAGTTTTATTTCTTTTTGTGGTTTGGTTTAATGAAATATTGCTCTTTTTTTAATCATCTGGAATGCGGACAAAAAAAGAACTAATATTCTTTGGTTCTAATAAATTGTTCATTTTGTTTCAAAATTATTAATGGTTAGATTTTTCAAACTTTATTTTATTGATAGTATATTTTTAACCTTAAAATTTTATCAATATCATTTATTTGAAAATTCAAATTAGGCGCTTTTTATTCAAAATAAAATGCTTCATTTGTGTCAATATCTCTCTCAAATGATTCAAATTGTATTAAAAACAGTCCGTTTTCATTCAGATGCAACATTTTGTAGAATATTGAGACGATATGCAGAAATATTGATTTAAGCCTTATAAATAGACCTATGCGTAAATTCTTTCTTTTTTTATGTTTCAGCTTTTTTTCGATAAATTTTTCGAATGCGCAAGATTATTATTTTAAACATTTTCAGGTTGAAGAAGGACTTTCTAACAATACCGTTTTAACCTCCATTCAAGACAATGATGGTTTTATGTGGTTTGGAACCAAAGATGGTTTAAATCGTTTTGATGGCTATCGTTTTAAAACCTACAGAAGCAACGGAGACCCAATACATAGTTTAGGAAGCAATTATATACAATCGCTGCATGAACACAACGGCACGATTTGGGTTGGAACAGACAAAGGTTTGTATCATTACGATAAAAAGCTGGACAACTTTACGATTTTGAACGAAGCCATAAATGATCGTATCAATGACATCAATCACGATCAAAAAGACAACATTTGGTTTGTTTCGGGCAACATTTTGTATAAGTATTCTCCAAAAAAGAAAGAGACGACCACTTTTAATCCTAACAAATATTTTATTACGACCTCAATTACGAAGGATTATAAAGGCGAAATCTGGGCTTCTTCTTTAAATAAAATCTATCATTATTCTGAAGAAAACCTTTCTTTTGAAAATATTACTCTAAATCCGCCTGCTGATAAAGCCAATTTTAGAATCACTGTTATTTATGCTGTTGATCGCGAAAACATTGTAATTGGCACGCTCGATCACGGCGTACTCCTATATAATAGAAAAGATAAAACGACAAGCGAACTTAAATTTGGAATTAAAGAACCAGTTTTCGTGCGTCAATTCAGAAAAAAAGGAAACGACGAACTTTGGATTGCGAGCGAATCGGGTGTTTATGTGTATAATCTGAAAACCAAAACGGCTGTAAATCTGAAGAAAAACTACAATGATCCGTATGCGATTTCAGACAATGCGGCCTACTCTATTACTATCGATAAAGAAAACGGAATCTGGATTGGAACGTATTTTGGCGGTGTCAATTACCATCAAAAACAATATACGCAGTTTAAAAAGTACTTTCCGCAGAACAATCAAAATTCCATTAGCGGAAGCGCAGTTAGAGAAATTCATAAGGACGATCATGGCGATTTATGGATCGGAACCGAAGATGCTGGCGTGAATCGTTTTAATCCGAAAACACAAAA
>NZ_DHEI01000155.1:25372-31118 GCF_002399805.1 Flavobacterium sp. UBA4854 | reverse complement strand
TTGGATGTTTTGGATAGAAATTCTGGCGCAGTTTTAAAACATTACAGCGCAAATGATGGACGAAGCGGACTTCATAGCAATTTTATCTTTTCTTTCTACGAAATGAAAAACAAGGAACTGATTGTCGTAACAACATCGGGACTTTACCGCTACAACGAACAAGCCGATAATTTTGAAATACTAAAGTTCTTTCCAGAAACGTATCATTATACCAATATGAAGGAAGACAGCGATGGCAATCTCTGGGCAGGAAGTTATCGTGACGGATTGTTATTTTATAATCCGAAAACCAAGAAAAAAGAGGTTTTTACCTATGATTATAAAAATCCGAATGGAATAAGCAACAATACTATCAACGCCATTTTTGAAGACAGTTTTAAAAATCTGTGGATCGCCACCGAAAACGGATTGAATCTTGTAAACAGACAGAATCATACTTTTACCAAATTCACAACCAAAAACGGAATGCCGAGCAATGTTTTCTATTCTATTTTGGAAGACGATTCTAAAAATCTCTGGCTGACAACTTCTAAAGGTTTGGTAAAATTTGGTCCAGATCATAAAACCATCAAGATTTTTACCACCGCAAACGGATTACTGAGCGATCAATTCAATTACAATTCGGCTTTTAAAGATGCAAACGGCGATATGTATTTTGGAAACCTAAACGGAATGATCAGTTTTAATCCGAAGCACTTTAGCAAAAACAAATACACGCCTTTTATTTACATTACCAATCTTCAAATTAACAATAAGGATATCGAGGTTAACAGCCCCGACTCTCCTATTTCGCAATCTATCTCGTTTGTGGACGAATTGGAGCTCAACAACAATCAGTCAACCTTTAATCTGGAATTTGCTTCTTTAAATTATACGGCGCCAGAATTGACAGAATATTGGTTTCAGCTCGAAAACGTCAATAATGATTGGGTTTATTTAGGAAGGAACAACAAAGTTTTCTTTACCGAACTGGCTCCTGGGGATTATGTTTTTAAAGTAAAATCATTGAATAGTTTTGGGGTTTGGAGTAAAGAAATAAAACTTAAAATTACCATTCTGCCTCCGTTTTACGCCAGCACTTATGCCTATATTCTGTACTTTATATTGTGCTGTGCTGGATTTTATTACATTATCCGCTATTCTCAAAATCTGACTCAGATTAAGAATAACCGCAAAATAAAGCATCTAAACGACGAAAAAGAAAAAGAAATCTATCAGGCAAAAATTGACTTTTTTACCAATGTAGCGCACGAAATCAGAACGCCTTTGACTTTAATTAAAGGTCCGCTAGAAAAGCTTTTGGGAATGAAATACGAATCGGAAGAAGTGCCTCAGCATCTTTCGATTATGAAGAAAAATACTTCGCGCCTATTAAAACTGGTAAATGAATTGCTTGATTTTAGAAAATCGGAAATTGGCGGTTTGAAATTGACTTTCGTCGAAGCGAATATTTCTTCGATGGTTCGCAATTTTCATTTGAGGTTCAGCCAATTAATTGAAGAACGCGGATTGGAATTTGACTTGGAATTGGGCGAAAAAGACATTCATGCTTTTGTAGATAAAGAAGCTTTCAAAAAGATTTTGAGTAATTTGATCAACAATGCGATTAAATATTCAAACAAAAAGGTTTCCATTTCTTTATTTAGAGATGAAAAGAAACTTCATTTGATAGTAAAAAATGATGGAAACATCATTCCGATTCATTTAAAAAACAAAATCTTCGAACCGTTTTTCAGAGTTGATGATAGCAGTACGGCTTCAGGAACTGGAATCGGGCTTTCGTTAGCACATTCTTTGGCGCAATTGCATAACGGAAGTTTAGAATTGATTGAAGATGCTAATTACAATATTTTCGAGCTGGTTGTTCCTTTGCATCAGGAAGAAGAATTTATGCTTTATGCCGATGCTGAAAAAGAACAGACAGAAAATGAAACGCCAAAAGAAGCTGTTGAAATTAAAAACGAAAAAGCGCAGGTTTTGGTTGTAGAGGATAATGAAGATCTTTTGAGTTTTATTACTACCGAATTGGCTGGAACATACACGATTTTAAAAGCAGAAAATGGCGAAGAAGCACTCAAAATCATTCATAACGAAAATATCCAACTTGTAATTTCAGATGTGACGATGCCCGTTATGGACGGAATTACAATGTGCAAAAAGATTAAAACCAATCTGGAAACGAGTCATATTCCGGTTATTTTATTGACTGCCAAAAATTCGCTAAAATCTCAAATCGACGGACTTGAAGTTGGTGCCGACGCTTATGTGGCAAAACCTTTTTCTATGGATTACCTGAAAGTACAAGCAAACAACTTGATTGAAAACCGCAGACAGATTATGAATTATTATGCGAGTTCTCCCCTTTCTCACATTAAAAGCATTGCTCACAACAAAACTGATGAAAAGTTCCTGAAAAAACTCGACGACGAAATTCTTAAAAACATAACCGATCAGGATTTAAGTGTAGAATCGCTTGCCGAAATCATGAATATGAGCCGTTCGACTTTATACCGAAAAATTAAAGACATCACAAACTTGAGTCCGAACGAATTAATCAACATTGTGCGATTAAAAAGAGCCGCGGAGTTATTATTAAACGAAAACTACAAAATGTACGAAATCGCAGAAATGGTGGGTTATAAATCGCAAACTAGCTTTGGGCGAAACTTCCAAAAACACTTTAATATGTCGCCAACAGATTATATCAATGCGAATAGATAATTAGATAATGTGCCAATTAGATAATTAGTCAATTCCTCTCATTCTCTAATTGACACATTCATTTAATTCCTAATAGTTGATACAATTCTTCCATTGACTGTAAGATTCCTAAAGTTGTATATGATGCGCCATTGATGACGAATTTCAGATAATCGCCTTGCGCTTCTACATAAAGAATTTTAATCAAAAGTATATCCAGAATATATCAATTAAAATTGTAATCGGTAGAACACATGATCTGCTCGGTGAAAATGTTGTTATTTAAAAAAATGTTCCGTAGGAACATCTCATCGGTAGAAAAGATTATGTTTTTAAATCATTTCACGTTCCGTAGGAACGTTTGGTTGGTTTCATAATTTTTTATCATTTAAAATATCAAACGTTCCTACGGAACGTAAATTGGGATGTATAATATTTTTTTTCTACCGACGAAACATTCCTACGGAATGATAACACCTATTAAATATTAAGAGTTGAATTCAATTTAAGATAAACCGTTAATTAGAAAATGTGCCAATTAGATAATTACTCTCATTATCTAATTGGCACATTTTCTAATTGACACATTTACTAATTTCTACCACATATATTTCAAAATCAAACGCGCATTAAACGGCGTTCCTGCTGTAAAATGAATTTCTTCAACAGGATCCGTTTCATTTGCCAATCTTGATTCGGTTAAGAATTGTGTTTCTTTCCATTTGGTGTTGAAAACATTGTCGATGTTTACGCCAATCGAAACTTTCTTAATCTGATAATTTACAGAGAAATCGGTAATGCAATAGCCTTTTGCTACAACCGAATTGTCTTCGTTTGCTGGTCTGTCTCCTAAGAAACGAGTTCTTATGCTTCCTGAGAAACCTTTTAGATCTTTTACCGAAATTCCGTTCATTAAAGTATTTTTTGGCGCCAATGGCAGATAATCATTTCCTTTAGGCTCATCTATTGCTCTTGCGTGCGTGTACGTATAATCGGTATTCCAGAACAACCAATTGGTCAATTGATATCTGAAGCCAAAATCGAAACCTTTTCTTTCTGTTTTTCCGCTTGGTTCAACAACCGCTTCGTCTCCAACATAAACAAATTCCTGCGCCAAATACAAATACCAAATTGCCGAATTAATAATCATACGTGGAAAAGGCTTCCAGTTAATTCCTAAATCTGCTCCGTAGGTTTCTGGAAGAATTTTTTTCCCTTTTTGCGCCACTACTACACGCGTATCGTTGCTATGAAATCCTTTTCCTAATTTCAAGAAATAGTTTAATTTATCATTTTGAGTATACAAAAAGTTCAGTTTTGGACTCACAATTGCTTTTGTCTGTGTCTGATTCGTGTACGTTGCCGCCAATTGATCTTCGTAGCCAAATTTGAAATAATCTAAACGCAAACCTCCATTTACCAGCCATTTTCCTGATGTAAAATCAAGACTTGAATACGTAAATAAATTGGTCTGATTTACAGTCCCTAAACTCAAATACTCTAAAACTGTTTTTCTGTTTAATGTATGAGACAACTCGACATCTTTATTATTATCGTTTCGAAGTCCAGCGCCCAATTTAAAACGCCATTGATTGTTTAATTTCTGATCGTATTCCGACTGAAAACCTACGATCGTTCTATTTTCTTTCTGTTTGATTTGATCGCCATTTACAGGATCATTTAAAAAAAAAGTAAAATTAGAATACAGTTCAAAATCATATTTGCTTAAATAAGCACTGCTTTTAATATGCGTATTTTCGTCAATTTTTGCATCATATTGCAGATTGAAATTGGTTCTATCGGTATTTCCGCCTTCGTTAGAATCGATTGCTCCGAAATGCGAAATGGTTCCATCGTTTACAGCACGATCTGGAATTTGTCCACTAGCATCCCATTGACTTTTAAAATGCGAAACCGAAATAGCTAAACGATCTCCATTTTCCATTTTAGCATTGTATTTTCCGAATAAATTAATTCGGTTAAAGTTCTGCGGAGCATCAAAATAACCATCTGTCATCATGTATTCTCCCGCAAAATAAGCCGACTGGTTTTCTTTATTCAACAAATTGAACATGGCCACAGTACGAAAAGTATCAAACTGTCCGCCTTCAAAAGAAATAGAGCTATTTTGCAACGCATTTTTAGTATTAAAACCAACATATCCAGCAGTTGTAAAATCGCCTTTATCTGCAAAATAAGCACCTTTATCAAAATCAATATTATCAACCGTTTCCGGAATTACAAAATGCAAATCAGAATATCCTTGTCCATGTGCGTGCGAAACCATATTTACGGGCATTCCGTCTACGGTAATATTGATATCAGTTCCGTGATCGCAGTCAAAACCTCTTAAGAAAATCTGTTCTGCTTTTCCTCCACCCGCATGCTGACCGATGAAAAGTCCTGGAACTTTACGCAATAAATCCTGAGAATTTGAAATAGGCTGAATTTCAAAATCAATTTTAGAAATCGTATTCAGATATTTTAGATTATTGCCAATCTTAACTTCTTCTAGCAAAAATGGCTTTTCCTCTAATAAAATCGTCAGAAAATCTAAAGAAGCTAGTTTTATTTTTTGAGTAGAAAATCCTTTTTTGGTAATAACCAAACTATCATTTACCTGCACGCCTTCTAAGGTAAACTTTCCGTTTACATCGCTATGTGCGTGTGTTTTTGAATTTAGGTTTCGAATTAAAACTTCTGATGATGCTTTTCCGTCAGCGTCGTTTACAATACCATTTAGAGATTGAGCATTAATTGCAAAAGAAAAAATAAAGAGGATAAAGGAGAATAAGAACTTCATTGCTATTTTGATAATTATTGGGGTACTATGAACACAAAAATAGCATAATTAAAAGAATAACCATAAAAAAAGCTCTAAATCAAAAATTTAGAGCTTTTCTATTATAGTAAACCTTTTACTTTGAGAAAATTAATCCCATTTATTGGTTTTAGAAACGGCATATTTACCAGCTCCTGTAAAGAACAATGCTAGAGCACCAAACAGATAAAGCCCTAATAATTCTAAAGCATAACCTCCATGATC